>JAKLQB010000025.1 GCA_022013615.1 Desulfobacterales bacterium
AGATCCCGTTTCATCATTCATCATGACCTTGTCTATATGATAATGGTACTCTTTTCTGCATCTCCGGCACTTCAACTCCAATTTCAGTGTCCCCTGGAGAAGACCTTCCATATCCCCCTCCAGGAACTTTTCCATCCTCTCATCTGTCTCCTTCTTACTTTTTTCAAGGGCCTTTTTTATATATTTTAAATCGGGGTCAATAACCCTGTTAATAAGGCAAAGAAGATAAAAGATCTCACTTTCATAGAGCTCTCCCTCTTTAAGTTCACCTTTCAGAGGGGCGATAAATCTCCTGTCACCAATGCCCCTGATTGTCTCAAGTAGTGTTTCTTTGTTATTCTCCCATAGGCTCTTCCAGTGTTTCAGGATAGTTTCAACTGAATCGTCAGCAGGGATATACCTCAGAATCCGAAGCGCATAATCAACCTTACCGGGGTTGGATTCTTCAAAAAAGGGTTTTACCAGCGTGATAGCCGATGCCCCAAGTCCTGCGATACCTTCAAGAAATCTATCCCAGAGTTCATAATGTTTTGTATCGATCCTGATGAGACCACTGGCGATATGTTCATCCATAATATCTGATAAAAATAGGGCTATTCTTGGACCGGCTAAAGAGAAGGGATCTTTTTTAATGTAGCTCAGACATGAATGAACAATTTTTTCCCTTTCAGGCGCGGAAAAGAGGATCTCCATAATCCTCATATCCTCTTCAACATGGTCCCTTTCTTGTAAAAATATTTCAAGCAGCTCCTCCGTATCCATCCTTTCGATGTTTACTCCGATTAATTGGGCACAATCTACCAACAATTGAAGGACCACCAGGGTGCTATTTGCAATCAATCCTATGGACTCTTCCGGAGCTTCTCCTATGCTCTCATAAAAGGCTGTAATCACAGGAATATTCTGGCGGGGCCTTCCGCTACCCTTCTGCCACAGGTTAAAACTCTCTTCTCCATATTCTCCTCTCTTTTTATCAAGGAGGATGTTCATACAGTCATGGAGTTCTCTTATAATCCGATCATATTTCCCTTTCCTGAAAAGTTTCTCCAGCACCCTGGCAGTGTCCTTAAAGCCTTTCTCTTCAATATCCTTCAGGGAATCCATAACCAGGGGAGGCAATTTTCTTTGGATTACGCCTTTTTTAGTCTCCTCGGAAAGGTCATCTTCATTGTACCAGGAGCCGCAATGCTGGCAGATGGTCGCAAGGAGACTGCTCAGGATTGCAGGACTATCCGGATGACTAAAGGCAAGATCAAAAAGTCTCGAAATATCTGTACCGGCAGTGAGATTTGCCATGAATATGGAACGAGAAATCGTCTTAATATCATCACCTGAAGCCTTGAGAATTTTTAGGGACTCTTCTGCTATCATTTTAGAATCTGATGTATGAAGTCCTGCTAAATGAAAGACAGAGAGGGCATAACCCATCAAATCATGCTGGTCATTTGATGAATATTTTTCCCCGAAAGCATGGATAATCCGTGCATCTTTAGCGTTTACAATTGCATTTGCGATTAATGCTCCCATATTTCCGGAACTCTTCCTATATGCCTCTAAGAGCCCTTCTACACATCTTTTATCAGGATGGCTGACAAAGTATTCGATAGCTGCTCTTGAAATGGAATCGTCCCTGTCGGTTATCAATTGTATAGCAGTATCTCCAGTCATCTCAGGATAGTGAAGGCTCAACCTCTCAAAAGCCCACATTCTTACCAGCGGATTTTTATGGCGGGTAAAGTCTTCAAGATTTTCGAAACTCCATAGTAATTCCATTACAAACATCCTCCTTGGAAATGATTCGATATTTAACTGTTTTTTCCAGAGAACCAATAACGCCTTTTGGAAGATAACACCAAAATACATAGGATCATATTGTATGTCAATACTAAAACAACACAATATATAGTAGATCAGCCCCGTTATTTTTCCCGAAGTGGGCTTTATTCAACATGGCCAATCACTCGGAAAAAACCTAAAAAACCGTTCCGATCGCCTGGATTGCGGGAATTTGGTAATGAACAGCTTGACAATTTGCAGTATACGTAATATGGTTACATATACGTAATATAACTACCTACCATATTTGGAGGTTTTTCCATGTCTGTCAGAGTTCAAGTGATCTTGGATGAGAGGGAATCGGCAAGATTCAAATCCCAGGCCCTCAAAGAGTCAAAATCGCTCAGTGCATGGCTGAGAGACGCAGGAAGAAAAATGCTGGATGCGAACCGGCAATGGCAAAAATTGACCGACCAGGAATCCCTTAGAAAGTTCTTTCAGCAGACCAATGAAAGGGAGAAAGGCATCGAACCGTCCTGGGAAGCGCATAAAAGGATCATTTTGGATGGCTTTCAAGGAGGAGGGACATTGTGATCTTTGTTGATAGCAATGTTTTTATCTATGCAGTTGGTAGGTCCCACCCGTTAAGAGATGAAGCTCAGAATTTTTTTATCGAATCCAGAGAAAAAAGTAGACGACTCGTTACATCAGCGGAAGTACTACAGGAATTGCTTCATGTCTACCTGCCTGTAAGACGAATGGAAACCCTTGATGCGGCCCTTGAGCTTGCCACACTCGGCGTTGATCATATCATCCCTATCGATTCTGATACTGTTTTGTTCGCCCGCAACTTGGCCGACAGGCTTCCTGAATTAACTGCACGAGACCTGCTACACTTAGCCGTCTGTAAAACAAACAAGATCGAGGAGTTAAAGTCGTTTGACCGAAATCTGCTCGCAGCTTTCAACAAATCTTAACAAACATTTATTTACATGAAAATACTGACTGTTTCAGACCGTGTTGAATGCATACTGTATGACCGGTTCGATGCCGTGCGCTTTCCTGGAGTGGACCTGATCCTTTCCTGTGGCGATCTCCCACCGGAATACCTTTCTTTTCTCGCTGCTGCGTTCAATGTTCCTCTCTATTATGTGCTCGGCAATCATGATATCCGATATGATTTAAACCCGCCGGATGGGTGTATTGATCTGCATGCCAAATTGGTTAAATTCCAGGGTATCAATATCCTGGGACTTGAGGGATCACTTTGGTATAACGGGGGTCCGCATCAGTATACTGAAGACCAGATGCGAAAAACTATTAGAGGCCTTCGGACAAACATTTGGAGGCAGAAAGGGGTGGATATTATTATTACACATGCCCCGCCAAGGCATATTCATGATGCTGAAGATCAATGTCACAAAGGGTTTGAGATTTATCAGTGGCTTATCGACCATTACTCCCCAGGCTATTTTATCCATGGACATATTCACGTTGATTTTACCGACCCCTCTCAGCGCATAAGCATTGTAAAAGAAACAAAAGTAATTAACACTTATGGGTATCACCTTTTTGAGATCGACGATGACCAGATTGCTAAATAAACTTTTAACCTCCTTGAAGAACCGCCGCGACTTAGAAAAGGTGAAATCTTTCAAGGAGAGCCAGAAAAATGAAGAGGCGTTTGACACTGTGGATCGCGGGATCTGTTCAGTGCCGGTTAACCAGATTGTGGGAAGTGTGGGCCGGTACCAAGACTTTGACGGCAAATTCAGATTAAAGCAACACGTTCCTTCGGACAGGCTTCAGAATATCAGAGAGGCTATGCGAGAAGGTAAGCCTCTGCCGCGTATCAAACTATTCAAGATCAAGGATGAATACTATGTTCTGGATGGCAATCATCGCGTTTCAGCGGCAAAGGAATTCGGTTACCAGGACATAGACGCTAACATCATCGAATTTATCCCATCAAAAAATACCCTTGAAAATATACTATATCGCGAGAAGTCGGAATTTAGTGATAAGACAGGGCTGCCTTATTCAATAGAGCTGACAGAGGTGGGACAATATGCCCATCTGATTAAGCAGATCTTAAAACACCGGGACTTCTTAAAGCAAATAGCAGGGGACTCCGTTTCATTTGAAAGCGCCACTTTGGACTGGTATGAAACGATATATTGTCCCTTAACCGCAATTATTGAGAAGGCGCGACTTATTGAGTTCTTTCCTAACCGGAAGATTGCGGACCTTTATACATATATTACTTTTCATCAATGGGAAAGGAGATCGGTACGAAAATACGGGAGCGGAATTAATCAACTCATTTCTGAAAACATGGAGGATTTTCGAAAAAAAATGTCAAACAAAAAGGAATTCGAGTATCCAGAGATGCAGAGGGAGATAACCGTGTTTATCCTGATGAATATTTTAGGGAAAAAAGGGAATCGAATAATCGAAAAACTGTACGCACTTGAGGAAGTCAGAGAGGTCCATTCTGTTCATGGTAATGTGGATATCCTTGCAAAAATTGTCTTGACACGGGATCTGATCTCTTCCGATGCGGAGACCATTTGGAATTTTGTCAATAATAAGGTGGGGCAGATCACAGGAATAGTAAGCACACAGACCCTAATCCCCGGTTTCTCGAAGATAAAAGAAAAAACAAATCCCTGAACAGAAATCACCAGACAATGAACCCATGCTTTACAAAAGCTGTGCAAACTCATCAGCCTTGGGGAATAATCCAAAGATTCCGCCCGTGTGCATAAACACGATCCGGGCCCCAAACCTGTTGGGATCACGACTGAGTTCCTGGGTCATACCGAAGAAAGCTTTACCTGTATAAACCGGGTCAAGAAAAATACCCTCGGTACGAGCGACGTCGCGGAGAAGGGCAAGTTCTTCCGGTCGAGATAGTGCGTAACCGCGGCCCACATAACCGTCGATTATTTCAATGTCACGTTCACGGGAGAAGGGAAGGTCGATTTGATAATTGGCAATTGCGTTCTCACAAATCTCCCCGATCACTTTCACAAAGTAGTCCCGATCATCACAGACGTTGATACTTACAACTCGGGTATTTAGCCCGAGCATACTGGTACCCAGGATCAATCCGGCGCTGGTCCCTCCTGAACCGGTGGCATTGATAATCGTCGTGGGCCGGTCTGAGTTATCAGGGAGGTTAGCCAGGTCATCCGCCAGCTCCTCTGAAGCACGGATGTATCCCCAGGCACCCAGAGCGTTCGAGGCGCCTTCTGGAATGACATAAGGTTTTCGGCCCAATTTTATAAGAGCCGCTTTCTCGTGTTCAAAGATCTCATCGCGTCTTTTGTATTCTCCGGGAGTGATCCAGACAATTTCACTCCCCACTAAGCGATCGAGCAGGATGTTTCCTTCGAGGGTTGGTGGATTAGACGGATCCGGGGTCCGCAGGATCAAGCGGCAGCGAAGTCCAAGCATTGCGGCGGCAATGGCCGTTGCCCGGGCATGGTTTGATTGTGCTCCACCGCAGGTAAGTACCGTATCAGCGCCGCAATCGAGGGCATCGGCAAGCACAAACTCCAATTTCCTGATCTTGTTACCCGAGAGGCCTGCACCGGTCAGGTCGTCTCGCTTAATAAATAACTCAACCCCTAATTTTTTGCCGAGACGCTTTAGTGGTTTGAGGGGCGTAGGCGTGTTAGCCAAATCGAGACGGGGTGGATAGGGAATTTTTTGTGTTGTGGTATTCATTGTTCATTCTTCGAATAATAGCGTCAATTTCCAATAAATTCTATCACGTTATCAATGGGTAAGAATCTTACTGATAAACCGGGCGGCCCGGTTGGTTTGCGGGTTGTCGAAGAACTGGTCGGGCGTGCTGACTTCGACGATTTGTCCCTCGTCCATGAATATGACCCGGTGGGCTACCTGGCGGGCAAAGCCCATCTCATGGGTGACTACGCACATGGTCATCCCCTCCCCGGCCAACTGAACCATGACGTCCAGCACCTCACCGATCATTTCGGGATCCAGGGCGCTGGTGGGCTCATCAAAGAGCATGATCTTGGGCGACATGGCCAGCCCCCGGGCAATGGCCACCCGTTGCTGCTGTCCGCCTGAAAGCTGGGCCGGATGAGAATCGGCCTTGTCGTCCAGACCTACGCGGGAAAGTTGATCCCGGCCTACTTTCTCGGCTTCTTTCTTGCTTAGTTTGCGCACCTGGGCCGGCGCCAGCGTAACATTTTGCAGGGCGGTCATGTGGGGATAGAGGTGAAACTGCTGGAAGACAAATCCGATCTCGGCCCTTAATTTGGTTAGATTGATGCCGTGGTCGTGCAGCGGCATGCTGTCCACATATAGTTTGCCCTTTTGAAACTTTTCAAGCCGGTTGATGCATCGGATCAAAGTGGATTTACCTGAACCGCTGGGACCGCAGATAACGACCACCTCACCGGACTTGACATGCATATTGATATCCTGCAATACATGCAGCTTACCAAACCATTTGTTGACACCTTCAAATTTGATCATAGTATCCTCTTGATATACTTACCGCTGTCCCGGACAGCAGTAGCCCCCTTCACCTCCCGGCCGGCTACAGCCGGACTTCCCGCACCGCCATTTTTTGCTCCATGGCGTTGGCGACCCGAATGAGCGGATAGGAGATGACGAAATAAAGGATGCCCACCAGTGTGAACACCATCAGGCCTTCCGGGATGCGGACCACCGTCAACCAGCCGACTCGGGTTAACTCGGTAACGCCGATCACGGATACCACCGAAGAGTCCTTGATGAGCAACACGTATTGACCGACCAGCGGTGGCAGGATTGTCTGCATGGCCTGGGGTACGATCACGAATCGCAATCGCTGAACGACGCTCAAGCCCGAACTGGCAGCCGCCTCCCACTGCCCCCTGGGCACGGCCTTGACCCCCCCGGCCACAATCTCGCAAATAAAAGCCGTTCCCAACACGGTCAGGGCCAGGACTGCGGCCGGGAATGCGCTTAACTGGATACCCCATTCGGGCAGGATGAAAAATACAATGAAGATCTGAACGACGAACGGTGTACCCCGTATAACGGACACGTAAACCGCGATGGGCCAATTTAGCAGTTTGTTGTTGCTGGAGCGAAGGATGCCCAGCAAAAATCCAAGAATCGTCCCGAAAAGGAGGGCCAGGCCAGAAACGGCCACGGTCATCCATAGTCCTTTGAGGAAAAAGGGAAATATCTCGATCAGCCGTTGGAAATAGAAAGTGATCATGGCTTAATAGGCCTCACGAAATATCAGCTTTTTCTGTGATCGATCCGCCAGTATTTTAAGACAGAAATAGATGCACAGATAGAAGAAGGCCACGGTGAAAAACGCCTCGGTGGGCATGAACCGTTCCGACGTGAGTACCTGGCCGCACCGTGTTAGTTCCATCACCGAGATCAGCGACAGCAGAGCCGAATCCTTGACCAGCACTATGGACTGGCCCAGCAGGGGCGGGACGGTCACGCCCAGGGCCTGGGGCAGAACGATAAAGCGCATCCGCTGGAAATAGCTGAGTCCGGAGGAGATGCCCGCTTCAATCTGGCCGGTATCAACAGAAGTGATACCGGCCCTGACAATCTCGGCGATATAGGCCCCACTATTAAGCATCAAGGCTATAATGCCGGTCTGAAGTTCAGGTACCCGAATACCCAATGTAGGCAAGCCGAAATAAAAGAAGTATATTTGTACCAAAAGTGGGGTCGATCGGATAGATTCGATGTAGACGATGGATACGCCGCGCAATAGCTTCCATGGCGAGAGGCGGCAGGCGCACGCGATGATTCCCACAATCAAAGCCAAAAAAATAGAAACAATCGATATCAGGAAAGTGTTGCGAAGGCCCTGAAGGAAGAAGGGCATATACTCCCAGATGATTCTGAGATTGAAATCTTCAAGCATTCTTTAATCATTCCTGATTGGTGTGGTGTGAGAGCGGGGGTCTTGTCGAATCCCCGCTCCCTATCTTTTTGCTGATATTGTCAGCCGGAGTCGTCAACACCGATTAGTGCTCTTTTTTCCAGTCAGTGGACTCCATCCAGTACGCGATGTTGGCCTGATATGTCCCATCTGCGCGGATGGTTTGGAAGTACAGGTTGATCCACTGCCAGAGGTTGACCGAATCTTGACGAACGGCAAAGGCCAGAGGATCTTTCCCCTTGCCCAGGCGCTTGTCTAACAAACGGATCGAGTTGGGTGGGAAGTCCGGCAAAACGGTCAGTACGGCCAGGTCATCATTGACCCCGGCGTCTACGTGTCCGGCCAGAAGGGCCTGAACTATCATCCGGCCGCCTCCCTTATAAGATTTGATATTGGCCTTGGAAAGGTATTTCTTGGCGATGGTTTCACCGGTGGACCCGAGCAGCACACCCACGGTCACGCTGGGTTTGTTTACATCTTCCAGTGTCTGGTAGGACGCGCCTGTCTTGGTAAATATGCAGGGTTGGACGTAATACCAGGGATCACAGAAGGTTATTTTGAGGGCGCGTTTCAGTGTGGGGGTCATGTCCGCGGCCAGAATATCTGCCTTGCCAGAGAGCAGGGCCGGAATGAGGCCGTCCCAGTCAAAATCCAGAATTTTCATCTTAACACCCATCCGTTTGGCCATCTCCCGGGCGAACTCGACCATGGAACCCGTGTGGTTACCGTTTTTGTCCACAAAAGCATAGGGCGCCGCCCCAGACTGGACTGCTACCCGCAGCTCACCCCTTTTGACGATTTCATCCAGCGTTCCAGCCATTGCTGTGCCGACCATCCCCAGGGTCATCGCCAGAGCCAACAGTACAAACATTAACCTTTTCATTTTCATACTTTCCTCCTTTCTTATCTTTGTGGTTTGAAGTAGACACTTATTGGCACAATTGCCTCTAAGCTAAAACCTCTTGGTTCTCTTCAATAATGATGCCCCTTTCGGCCAATCGATCCATAAACGGTTGATAGGGCACATGGACTGCAGGCGCAAGGACACCCTTTTCAGTTATTTCGCCCCCGGCGATCATCTGGGCAACGATACTTGCCGGAAATCCGACCCCTTTACTCATAGCCATCAAACCGGTGTCCAGATCACGCTCGATTAGCAGACGCGACGTCAGACTAAGTTTCTTTCCTTCCACAACCCCTTCAAAAATGTTCAACATGGCCACCAGGTCTTTTTCATTTTTCTTATATTGAAGCTGAGGGCCCATTAATTTATCCAGAAACTGATGTGGAGATATTTCACATGGCAGGCCTGGGACTGGTTTTTCACCTAAAAACCCCAATTGCTTTAGTGGATGCCAGAACGAGCTCCATCCCGGCCAGCGTAAAGAATAGCGTCCGGTCTCTTTGATGGTTTTTGTCACACCGAGTAAATCTGTATAGAAGACGGCATCACCGTTAGGAATGGCCTCCAGTTGACCTAACCCTGGAAAGTCGATGAAATGGATGAATTCGGTATCATGCTGGCTGGCGCCCGGGATGACCACCTGCCGGCCATCTATTATTGCCCGTGAATCCCGGTTGGTGGAACTCAACACCCCCTCCCAGGTCCAGGACACTTTATAATTGATCGGATTGTCGCATGCGGACTTTTCAGGGAAGCCGCCGCAGTAGGATTTGATGACGTGAAGCTCGTCAAACCGCCGTCCGGCCTCGCCGTAAATGATCAAATCAATTCCGGGATCAAGCCCACATTCGGGCATTATTGACACCCCGGCTTTTTTGGCTTGAGCTCCCAGATTTGAAATAGATCCGGCATAATTGGTATTGACCACACCAACCCCGGTTTTGATGGCTGCCTGACAAACATTCGGAGTGAATTGGCGTGGTAAAAGGTCGATAGCCACATCTACTCGGCTGAAAAGGTCAACCAGATTGTCCAGGTCGGCGGCGTCCAGCAATACTGGCTGAACTTTGGACATATCGGAAAAATCCTTAATAAAATCCAGCGCATCCAACCTGGCGTCTGCGCAAATAACTTCCTTGACCTCCTTACTTCTAACCAGGTCATATACAGCGGTTCGGCCCTGAATTCCGCATCCTCCTAAAACTAATATCCTCACAGTCAGCCCCGTCCTTTATCTGATAAGAAATGTTTCTGAAAGACTGAAAATTCCAACATATGCAGTTTGTCTTTTAATACACAATGTATTGAACCCCTTTCGTCATGTCAAGATTTTTTATAAGAGTAAATTTACATCATTTTTGTCTGATTAGCCCTGTTGTCTCTGGTGAATAACGCCTATGATTTTATGCTTTATTCACAACCAGGATTATGTAATAAAAAAACTATACCGAGAAAACAAGAATAGACGTTCCTGGAGCCGAAGGATATACTACGCCCAGACAAATAAACGCAAACCGTGATGGCCCCCCGCAGCCTGGTTTATTTTTGGGCCTATTGCGAGCATTATGGGCTATCTTTGTAGGTTGGCTTGAGCGGCAAAAGGATAGTGGGTTTCGGTGTTTTAACATGCTTTTGCTGACTTCCCATGACATACAAAATATGCGGAATTAACGAAACCCAACTGATTGAAACCTCTCAACCCACACTACAGGATCAAAAAAATCGCAGAAATCAATCTAAAGCGTTTTCTGAATCAAGTGCTCCCATGGGCAAACCTGTTTACATATTTTGGTTAGTAATCCTTGGGCCGGTTTTTTACCTGAGATGGGACATCAAAAGTCTCTGTTAACGAATGGATGGCAGTATCAAGGTACTGGCCTTCCACCACACAGGACACACTTGAAATAGAGGTGCTGATGGCAAGGGAATTGATTCCCACCGAGGCAATAGAGAAGAACATCATACTGTGTATGTGGGGTTTTTCACGCAAGTGAGGTCCGAAGACTGTAATTACTGCTACATCCGGGGTGTAAGAGACTGCTTTGGCATCAATAGTAGGCTTTACTTCTTCCATTACTGCCAGGGCGTGATCCAAGTCCTTTTGATCAATGACGAGAGAGA
>JAKLQB010000283.1 GCA_022013615.1 Desulfobacterales bacterium
GGGGTTTTGGGGAAGCCCGAATTGACGGCCTAATGAGAACCCTTGAGAAAAACATGGCTTTGAGCCGTTACAACGAACATACCATTGAAGTCGTGGTAGGACGACTTCCAACCAAAAATCTCGCCCAGGTTGTGGACCGGGCCTTGGGCGAAGGGGAAGGCAGCCTCCTGGTTATTACTCCTGATGGTGAAGAAGAGATCTTCAGCCTGCGGGGTATCTGCCCTGCCTGCGGTTTGGGGCTCCCGGCACTGGATCCCCGGCTTTTTTCATTTAACAGCACGCACGGGGCGTGCCGTAAGTGCGATGGGCTGGGGGCCGTGGACCATAAGGATAGCGATGAACATAGTGTGTGTCTTCATTGCGGTGGGAGCCGCTTGAGGCCTGAGGTACTGGCCGTCAAAATCAAAGGTTACTCCATATGGGACCTTGTAAAGCACCCGGCAGGCCAACTAAGTGAGATTCTCAAAGGATTTTCATTCAATGGAAGGGAAGCACCTGTGGCGAAGCCCATTGTTTCTGAGATCCACACACGTCTTTCCCTGCTGAATCGCCTCGGGTTGTCCTACCTTTCCCTGAGCCGTAGCGGGGATACATTGTCTGGCGGAGAGGCCCAGCGTGTGCGGCTGGCAGCCCAGCTCGGGTCGAATCTTACAGGCGTCTGTTACATCCTGGATGAGCCCACCATCGGCCTTCACGCCAGGGACAACCGGATGTTAATTGAAGCCCTCAAGGAACTCAAGGAGCGGGGCAATACTATCCTGGTGGTGGAGCATGATGAGGAGACAATCCGCGAGGCCGATTACCTGATAGACTTAGGCCCTGGCGCTGGCCAGGAAGGCGGAAGGGTCGTGGCCTCAGGCACACTGAGTGATCTGAAAAAAGTTCCCTATTCGGTCACAGGGGCCAGCTTTAATGGTCGCTCGCACCGGATCACCTCCCGCCTAAGGACCTACAGGCATAGACCATCTGTCAAGGTTCGAGGTGCCTGTAAATACAACTTGAAGGGAATTGATGTGGATTTCCCATTGGGGACCCTGATTTGTCTTACCGGGGTCTCAGGCTCTGGGAAATCCACCCTTCTCAAGGAAACCCTGTACAAGGGTTTGCACAACCGGCTACTCAAACAGACTCATGGCGCAGAAGCTTGCAAGGATATCCAAGGCTGGAAGGCCCTTGAGCGGGTGCTGGAAGTGGATCACAGCCCCATTGGCCGCACCCCTCGCTCTGTACCTGCCTCCTACGTGGGATTCCTGGATGACATACGGAGATTATTTGCCATGATACCAGAGGCACGAGCACGGGGATACAAGCCCGGCAGGTTTTCCTTTAACGTGGCAGCCGGTCGGTGTGAGGCGTGTAAGGGACAGGGCAGCCTGAAAGTAGCCATGAGCTTTCTCCCGGATGTCTATATCCATTGTGAGGTTTGTCAGGGAAAACGATTTAATCAAGAGACCCTTGCTGTCACCTACAAGGGCAAAAACATATCTGAACTCCTGGAACTCACCTTTGAAGAAGCCGCTGAGTTTTTTACCGCAGTGCCTCCTATTCGCCGGGCAGCCCAGGTTGTCTGCAATACAGGCCTTGGTTATCTGAGACTGGGTCAACCCAGCCCCACTTTGTCAGGAGGTGAGGCCCAGCGTATTAAGCTGGCCCAGGAACTGGCCAAACGATCCAGCGGCCGTACCCTGTATATTCTCGACGAGCCCACCACAGGGCTGCATATTTCCGACGTGCAGAGGCTTATCCAGGTCCTACAGGCCCTGGTGGAAGAAGGAAACACCGTGGCAGTTATTGAACATAATATGGAGATCATCAAAGAGGCTGATTACATCATTGATCTTGGGCCTGAAGGAGGAGATGAGGGCGGACGTCTTGTGGCAGCGGGATCGCCAGTAGAACTCCTGGCCCACCCCAACGGCTCCTGTACAGCCCGATATCTCAGGAAATATGTGAATGAGAACTGAGTCTTAGCAACAGATATTGCTGGTGATCACTGCAGCAATTCTAATCCTGTCTCTGTGATACTTTCTCCATCTCAACAAAAGACTCTCTCTAAAACTATCGACACATTTATTAAGGCTGGGGGAAGATCAAAGAGGATGGTCTCCGTGACCGGGTTTTAGCCCCTTTGGGGCTTTCGCGGCCTGCGCCCGGAGCCCGGTTTGATTTTAATCCGCTCCCTCTGGTTGCTCTATTTCCCACGCCCACCTCAGGCAACCCGCAGGTTATCCCGCTGTAAGCGGGGCATTCCCGGGAGACCTGTCCCGCCATGTGGCGGGACCCCAGGGGCTCCCCTCAAGCCTCCTGAGCTCCTTTGAGTTTTATTCAAATTAGATGCGAAGTCCCGCATCAGCGGGGCCCCAATAAAGGAAAACGGCGATTAATGAAAAAAATCATCAATCACCGTCTTCCAAAATGTCCTATGTCAAGGACAGACCCCGAATCCCTCTGTCAACGCCTGAGATACATAGAAGCACTTATCTAAAAATGAACGCTGCTCTTCAGCGGGCGCGGCTTTTTGCGATCCGCTGCAGGAGTATGGTTATATCTTGCCAAGTTCCGGAGCAGTTAAATTACTTAATTTGGCCACCAAAGGGGCATCTGATCCAAGGTGTTCGGTTCTAAAATGAAACAGACCACCGATAAATGGAACAGTCATGATTATCCTAAAACGCTCCATAATCGCCTTGCTATCTGCTTTACTTGCCTTCTTCGCCGCCTGCTTTTTTGGTAATTTCACTGCCTCTGGTTTTTTTCTTTCCATGACTGTTACAGCGTGATCTGCACCCACTAGTTTTTCTGTTAATTTAACAACTTTATCTGAATCAAAAACTGCTGGCCCAATACTATGCGCAAATTCATTCCGCAATTTTCTAAGAATTTCTAAATCTCGATATACCCATCTCTCTATCAGATCTATGGCATAAGAGATTTTAATCTTTGAGGAAAATGTAGACAAAGGACCAAAAGTATTGAAAAGGGGATCTATCATTGATTTAGACTTTTTGTGCTCCATCGAAAACCTTGCGCGAAGCAGTCTTTCCAGCGCATCATTAAGGTATGAAGCGCTTACCAAAATCAATCCGCGATCAGACTCTCTTGAAAGTGCTTCAAATAATTCATCACGCATTGTATTTTCGTCATCCGCTGTTTCCGATACCAATTTTTTACCCATAAGCAATAACTTTCATTTACAGAGAGATATAACACGGAGATGAGACGCGGGAAACGCGCCAGCGTTTTCCCGTCGGATTCTCCAGCGACTTGTTAGGCGGCCCATTCGAGGGCTAATCGAGCCTCAGGAGTTAGGTACCGGGCGAAAAAGTGTTCTCCTTCACGAGAGTTTCCAGGCGCTGTGATGACTGCACAATCCTGCGGGCGATAAGTCTTGGCTGTTTAGCGCCAGCCAAGTTGTTTGGATTCCATCTCGGCAGTTGAGCTTCAAGATCGTTGATGTCATTGCGGAGCGTTGCAATTTGAGTCTTGATCGAATTGATATCTGCATTCATAGAGGTCATCCTTTCGGTCGGGGTTCCGACCCTCTAGCTATTTGGGTTGCCTAACCCTGGGGTTACTGGTGCCCAAAAGCAGTACAAAAGCCTGAATATAGCAAAAGGGCCACTGCAACCAATACGCTGGAAAAAGCCGAGGCTTTTGGGCATCCATGTACACCCCTTTGTTCGGCAACGCCGAGTCATTTATAAAACAAGAGCATTATTATAGGAAGCTCCCCGCTCTCGATACTTCTCCATTTCTGCCACAGGACCACGTGGCGTTTACTATTTTCGTATTTCAATCACAGTGTCCGGTGTTTTCTGCAATTTGGGGCGCTGAAGCTCGGGATCGTCATCGGCTAGGCACATGAATTGGATCTCCGCGCGTGGGTAGTTGCCCAAAACGTACTGTGGTTGGGTTTCTTGCGTGGAGACGATCTGAATTTTTTTGCCAAGACTTGCGCAATACCGTGTGCCTTCCGCGATGATCTCAGCTTTCATGTTGCCGAGCCCAGGAAATCCTGTGGCTTGCTGTTTTGCGATCATGTAGGTGTCTTTGCCCATCGGCACGACGCCGGTGTGCGATGCACACGCACACACGGCGAGCAAAAGAACAGCGATAAGGATTTTATTCATCTTTTTCCCCCGTGAAATTCAAACCGAACCTTTGAAAAAAGCTACCGGCGTTTATGGAGTGTTTGCCGTATCCTGACGCCGAACGTATAACTCAGTTGCCGCAGTTTTTTTGCGGTCAACTGGAGTGTTTGGTTATATGTTTTTTTCTTGTCGTAATATTTGTGTGATAATCTTGTCTAACATCACCGTAAAGTAGTGCTTCCCTGTTTTGTTTCTCCAGTTCTTCCTTCGCGCTATAAGAGACAAATACACTGTAATCTCTATATCATTGATAATTACTTTCCTTTTCAAATCGCTCAAATCTGACCATAGTTCTTGATCGTCTTGGTCGGCAACATTATTGTCCAATGCACGGTTAGGGGGACGGTCATAGCTAAATAAGTAACTCAGTTTTTATCCGATAATTATTTGACTTCGAGATTGCTTCGCCCTTGATAACAGCATACCCCACTCCGGGCTGGGACATCCCCAGCCTTCTCGCCAACTCTCTTTGCGCAAGCCCAAGTTCTCTATGCGCCCAAAAGCAAAAAAGGGCTCTGGCATCGGACTTCACC
>JAKLQB010000284.1 GCA_022013615.1 Desulfobacterales bacterium
TCAATAAGTTCGGGAGAAACCTATTATTTGAACAATGAAAAATATAGCAATTAAAAGAAACAAATGGCCTGAAAATTCAGGTGAGTTATACGTAGGCATTGATGCCGGTTCTATCAGCGTTAATTGTATTGTGATCAACGATAAGAGGGAGATCGTCTACGAATCCCCATATGACCGCCATCTTGGCAAAGTTGAAGAGCGGGTGTCGATACTTATTGAGAGCATGAATAAAGAATTCGGTGAAGAAAAAATCCGGTCTGTTTCCTTTACCGGAAATCATGGAAAAAAGCTCAGTGAGGATTTTGGGGTATTACATGAATTTGAGACAATCAGCCAGGTCCTTGGCTCTATTTTCATAATGCCGGAAGTAAAGACAATTATCAGTATGGGCGGCCAGGATACTGCCCTGCTGCAGATCAATCATTCTCAGGGCGACTGGGAACTGGAGTACTTCAATACGAACGGCCCATGTGCCTCAGGTACCGGGTCCTTCATTGATCAGCAGGCACAGAGATTAGCCACTTCCATATATGGCGGAAAGACGGATACATCCCAGGATCACATCGATAAGATATTGGCCGATTTTATCGAACTTGGCCTGAAGAGCGAGAAGCCCGCTAATGTAGCATGCCGCTGCACCGTATTCACCAAATCTGACATGATTCACCTTCAGAACAAGGGAGAGAGGCTCGAGGATATTATTCACGGGCTCCATGTGGGAAACGCAAGAAACTACATGAGCACTATAGTCTCCAACCGGATACTTACTGAACCGATTATTTTCATAGGTGGGCTGTCACTGAACGAACTACAGGTAAGGGCATTTAGAGGCTATTTTCCTGAATTGGTCGTCCCTCCCCATAACACCTCGGTAGGCGCTATTGGGGTTGCATTGCAGGCCCTTGATTCAGTTAGAGAAGATCCGGTGAATCCCAAGATACGAAAAATCACGGAAACTGAGCATAATATTTCAGTGCCAGTTGCATCCAGGCTGTTATTAAAGCAAACGGCATTTCCCGAGGACAACAAAATTCACCTGAAGGGCTTTCATAGGGAGGGCCAGGTTTATCTGGGTATTGATATAGGATCAACCACCACCAAGTACGCCGTGATTAATAATGATCGCGAGATTGTCCGCAAAAGTTATGTTCCCACCCAGGGCAAGCCCATAGAGGTCACTCAAATGCTTTTGAAGACCATTCGTGATGAGCTGGGGAAGAAGAGTCAAATTGCGGGCACGGCCACCACGGGTTCAGGCAGGAACGTGGTGGGGGATTTTTTAAATGTGGACCTGGTCATTGACGAAATAACAGCTCACGCAAGAGGGGCAGTGGAGATAGACCCTGAGGTGGACACTATCTTCGAGATAGGCGGTCAGGACTCAAAATACATTTACATCGCCAATACCTATCCTCTCGATTTTGATATGAATAAGGTATGTGCCGCAGGTACAGGAAGTTTTCTGCACGAACTGGCCAACAAATACGGGATCAATATTGTGGATGAATTCCAGGAAATTGCTCTTTCATCGGAAACACCTGTTAAGCTTGCTGAAAGATGTACCGTGTTTATGGAATCAGACCTTGTCTCTTACCATCAGAAGGGGGTCTCCCAGGTGGACCTCATCGCGGGATTGTGCTATGCGATCGTACATAACTATCTTAATCGTGTGGTTGAAAAAAGAAAAATAGGTGAAAGAGTTATGTTTTTAGGGGGGCCATCTTTGAACAAAGGTGTGGTTGCTGCCTTTGAGGATGTCCTTGGACGGGGTCTGTTGGTCCCCCGGCATAGAGAGGTCTTAGGGGCTTTTGGGGCGGCCATAAGTGTTCAGGAAAAAATGCAGATGGAGAATAGAAACGAAAGCACCTTCAGGGGCCTGGATAATGCCATTAATGACCGTATGAACTACAAGGAAAAGATATGTCAAGCAGATCCTCAATGCCATAACCAATGCAAGCTAAAAATTTATGATTTTGATGGCCGCCGCAGTATCTGGGGTGGAGAGTGCGGACGTTATGACTTGATAAAAGTTAGGGGTACAAAAAAAGAAAATTTCTTCGAATTAAGGCAAAAAATCTGGCAGCCATACATGGACGGGGTTTATGAAGAATTACGAGGAGAACCCCTGATGGAGGTGGACAACCGACCGACGATTGGGATGCAGA
>JAKLQB010000285.1 GCA_022013615.1 Desulfobacterales bacterium
TAATATCATTTATGTCCACCTGACCTATGTGCCTATTCCCTATGGTGTGAGTGAGCAGAAATCAAAGCCTACCCAGCAGAGTGTAAACCTCCTTAAACAACGAGGGATTTTTCCGGATATTATTATAGGGAGATGCTCTGAATTCCTGACAAAAGAGATCAAGGCAAAAATATCCAGTTTCTGTGATGTCCCATCCAATGCTGTAATTACCGGACTGGATGTGGATGACATATACGAAATCCCGGTAATTTTTGAGCAGGAAGGGCTTCCGGAGATCATTCACAAGAAGCTCAATATTTACAGCCCGCCTGATTTGAGGAAGTGGAAAGAGCTCATCCACAATATCAAAAATCCGAAAAAGGAAATCACGGTCGCAATGTGCGGGAAGTACACTAAGCTCGAGGATTCTTATGCCTCCATCATCGAGTCTTTCAATCATTGCTCGGCACACCTGGGTTGCAAAATCAATCTTAAGTGGGTGGAAACCACGGAACTGAAAGATACTTCTTTCCTTGACAGTGTAGATGGTGTGGTCGTGCCAGGTGGTTTTGGGTCCCGGGGTACAGAGGGTAAGATAGAAATAATCCGACTGGCCAGGGAGCGAAATATCCCGTTTTTGGGCCTTTGCCTCGGCCTCCAGTTGGCAGTTATTGAATTCGCAAGGGATGTCTGCAACTTAAAAAACGCAAATTCAACGGAGATGGACCCTGGGACACCGCATCCGGTTATCGATATTTTACCCGAGCAAAGGGAGATAAGCGAGAAAGGCGGAACCATGAGACTCGGGGCATATTCGGCTGTGCTTAAAGAAGGTTCATTGGTTCGATCTCTTTATGGCGCTAAAGAGGCGTCGGAGAGACACCGCCACCGATATGAGGTAAATCCCGAATACCATTCCATTATTGAGAAGAACGGGATGGTTTTCTCCGGGACTTCCCATGACACGAGGCTGGTTGAGTTTATAGAATTGCCCAATCTAAAATTCTTTGTTGGCACCCAGGCCCATCCTGAACTCAAATCAAGAATGGAAAAACCCGCCCCACTCTTCTATGGCTTTGTTAAAGCATGCTTAGATTAAAATTTCCCAATAGTGCCTATGTTGTAAGTATTCAGGTGCCAGCATCAGCGATTTTCCCCTTTTTCTATTCGAGGATGGTAAAGCTTATCGCGTCCGGTGAGTCAGGCGCCACCTTACGGCCGAGGCCAATAACTCCATTCCCTGACAGCACGAAATCATCTCGTATCAAGGCCATGCTTCTTTTTCCATTGACATGGATAAATGTGCCATTCATGCTCAGGTCAGTTAACACAAATTCAGTTCCACGATTCACGATGACAGCGTGCGTACGGGAAACATGTTTGTTCTCAACCATTAAGTCATTCTGGTCGGTCCGCCCCATTGTAACAACGGGGCGACCATTATTCATTTCAATTATCTGATCTTTAAATCTAAGCTCCAGCCGGGCTTGAAAAGCCTCAGGCATAGCAATTTCAATTATTTCATTACACACGTGGCAACGGATATAACCAGGTGCTTTTTTTATTTTATTGGGCTCTATATCATTTTTTGCGCCACATTCTTCACAAAAAACAACCACAGTCAAATCCCCCTATTATAGCTCATAAGATAATGTTTTTGGGGTTTACCGCTTCATCGCCATAAAGAGAAGTCTGAGCCTCATTGGGCCGAGATACTGGATACTGGTTTCTGGATACTGGATATCTATAGGGAATCACACCTTTTTTAGCCAGCATCCAGGATCGCGCATCCAGCATCACTTGATGTATAGCGACTCACGGGAAGTACGGGTGAAAAATGACGGCCCCAAAATAGTTTTCTTAAACAGTATAGTATTTTGTATCATAAATCCTCAAAACAGCTTTTTCTGAATCGGGTCCTCTTTCTCCTCTACTTGAAATCCGAGATGGGCGTAGGCGCGTTTAGTAGCGACCCTCCCTTGAGGTGTCCGTTTTATATAGCCTTTTTGAATCAGAAAGGGCTCATACACGTCCTCCAGGGTATCCTTTTCTTCGCTTACTGCTGCGGAAAGACTGCCTAAACCAATAGGCCCGCCATCGAACTTCTCGATAATCGTCCGCACAATATACCGGTCCATTTTATCTAACCCCTTCTCATCCACCTCCAACATGTCCAGTGCCCTGCTTGCCACTTCACGGGTGATGACACCATCTGCTTCTACTTCTGCAAAGTCCCGCACTCTTCTCAAAAGTCTGTTGGCAACTCTTGGTGTGCCTCTTGCCCTTCTGGCTATTTCAAGGGCACCACCCTCTTTAAGCGGAATTCCAAGCAGTCTGGCTGATCGGGTAACTATTATTTGGAGCTCCTCCGGCTTGTAAAAATCCACGCGCAGAATAACACCGAAACGATCTCTCAAGGGTGGCGTCAAAAGCCCGGTCCTGGTGGTGGCCCCCGCCAGGGTAAAGGGAGGGAGGGGAATTTTCATGATCCGGGCTGAAGGGCCCTGTCCGATAATGATATCAAGTTCGTAGTCTTCCATTGCCGGGTAAAGGATTTCTTCAACCACATGATTCAGCCTGTGGATCTCGTCTATGAAAAGCACGTCCTTGGGTTTGAGGCTGGTCAGTATGGCAGCGAGATCTCCAGCCTTTTCAATGACCGGGCCTGATGTGCTTTTGATACCTACCTGTAGTTCATTTGCGATGATGTGGGCTAAAGAGGTCTTTCCCAGGCCAGGGCTCCCATGAAAAAGTACGTGATCCAAGGCCTCTGAACGGCCCTTTGCCGCCTCAATAAAAACCCGGAGATTTCTTTTCATCTCTTCCTGTCCCACATATTCGTCAAGCGTGCGGGGCCTGAGACTTATCTCAGCCGGGATTTCCTCTGCCTGGGGCTCTGGATCTGTGACTCTGTCTTCCATAACACGATTTTTAATGTCTTTTTAGGCAGGATACTCCCGCTTACAGCGGGAACAAGATTGAGTTAAATCCTGTAATCCTGTCAAACGCTTTACCTTTCATTCAAGACAAAACCTTTAATGCCTCCCTGATCAACCCTTCCAGGGTCATTTCCTTGATCAAAGGCCTTGCCTTTTCAATAGCCATTTTGGCCACTTTTGGTGAATAGCCCAGGTTTAAGAGCGCTGACAGGGCGTCATCCACAAGGCCTTTTTCTTCCCCCTCAAGTACAGGTGGCAGAGAAACCTCCTCCTTATCAAGAATCCGGCATGCACGATCTTTCAACTCCAGGGAGATCCTTTCAGCAGTCTTCTTTCCCACACCCGGGATGGCCCGTAATCGAACCGTATCTCCACTCGCTATTGCCCCAAGCAATTCCTGCGGCCCGATGCCTGAAAGAATGTTAATGGACAGCTTCGGGCCTATACCTGAAACAGAGATCAACATTAGAAAAAGATCCTTTTCCAGTTTTGTATAAAAGCCGAATAGGAGCAAGGCATCTTCCCTGACATGGTTATAAATATGAAGGCTTACCTTCTCATCCTTTTCCGGAAGGGTATAAAAGGTTGAAAGGGGCACAAAGACTTCATAGCCTATGCCCCCAGCCTCAATAATCACCGACTGGGTCGTTTTCCTGAATAATTGACCGGTTAAATATGCAATCATCTTCTATCGTAGATCCCCTCGTGTGCGGGATTCAAATCTTGACCAGTTAAGGTGGCATATGGCAGCGGCCAGGGCATCGGAGGTATCAAGATTCGGGTTGCCTTTCAGTTTCAGAATGATCCGGACCATGGAACGGACCTGCTCTTTTGTCGCTCTGCCATAGCCCACGACCGCTTTTTTGATCTCAAGGGGTGTATACTCAAAAATCTGAATACCGCATTGAACTGCCGCGATCAAAACAGCCCCCCTGGCGTGGCCCAGTTTCAAAGAGCTTTGTATATTTTTGGCATAGAAAAGATCTTCGATGGCCATCTCCTGGGGTCGGTAGTCGCTCATGACCTCAACCATAGTCTGAAAAATCTTGTGGATTCTTTCATAGAAAGGGATTTTACCGGATGAGGCAATATGGCCGGAATGAATGCAGGTCAATGTGTCGTTTTTTTTCTCCACCAGGCCGTAACCTGTGACCCGGGAGCCGGGATCTACCCCCAGCACCAGCATCAGCTCAGTGCCTCCAGGTCCTCGTCAGATATGTCAAAGTTGGCATAAACATGACTTACATCATCATTATCCTCAAGGCCTTCCATCAAATTCAACATCTGCTGGGCCTTTTTACCCTCAACCTTCACCGTGTTTTTGGGGATCATACTGATTTCCGCAAATGTATAGGGAAGGCCTGCATCATCGATGGCCTTTTTAACGGATTCAAAGTCCGAGAGATCTGTTATGACCTCAAATTCGGTGTCTTCCTCTTGGACATCCTCTGCACCGGATTCAAGAGCAAGGTCCAGAAGCTGTTCTTCATCTACCTTATCTTTTTCAAGGACAATCAGGCCTTTCTTCTCGAACATCCAGGCGACACATCCCGGCTCTCCAAGACTTCCTCCGTGCCGCTCAAACTGGTGCTTCACGTCCGCCACGGTCCTGTTTTTGTTGTCGGTCAAACAATCCACGAGCACCGCTACACCCCCCGGTCCGTAACCATCATAGCTTGCTTCCTCGTAATTCACTCCTTCCAACTCACCAGTACCCTTTTTTATGCCCCTTTCGATATTCTCTTTGGGCATGTTTTCTGCTTTGGCAGCAATAATTGCCGTTCGCAAACGGGCATTACCATCCGGATCGCCACCTCCCATACGCGCGGCTACGGTTATTTCCTTAATGAGTTTGGTAAACATCTTGCCCCGCTTGGCGTCTGCTGCGCCCTTTTTGTGCTTTATCGAACTCCATTTTGAATGACCGGACATAATTAACCTCCTTCTGATTGCAAATTAACCAACCCCAGTCCCACCATATAAACTTCTCTGCTCCTTTTCCGGGTAGATTTAGGTCTGAATGTCTGTATTTTACGGAAATGGGTTGAGAGCTCTGATCTAAATGCCTTGAGATCTTCCCCTTCGAAGACCTTGCATACAAAATGCCCTTTTTTTTTCAAGAGCACGAGCGCGATACCCAAAGCCCTTCTTGCCAGCGACATGGAACGGCTTGCATCCGTCACCCTTATGCCTGTAGTCTGAGGGGCAAGATCACTTATCACCACATCCCTTGGGCCCACTTCCCGGATCAACCACTCAGTATCCATGGTTAGGATATCGAGCTCAATAAACCTAAAATTAGGAGAAGAAAGGCGCTCCGGAAGGGTAAGATCTATTCCCACCACAGACCCTTCAGAACCAACCTTTTTAATACCGTATTGTGACCAGGAACCCGGATAACAGCCCAAGTCAAGCAGCCGATCACCCTTGCGTATTAATTTGTACTTTTTGTCAATTTCCTGGAGCTTATAAACGGACCGGGCAAGCCACTTCTCATCCCTGGCCTGGCGGGCATAATGGTCATCCCACCTGTTTGCTTTCATTTTTTTATTTTTATCACAGATGGCTCCCCTTTGCAAAAAAAATCACATGGCCCCAGCAATTCTAATTTTGGCCATTGAACAAAGAATGGGCTTGACGCGCCTTGCCGTGGTCATGGGGCTCTCTTTTCAGACGGTCAGCCGATGTAGGAAAGATTTTGCAAGAGGTGCAAACCAAGGCGGGCGGCGGGGGCCTGAGCTTTGCGCCGGCCCTCAGACCGGCCCAATTCACCTGACCTCTCCGCCCGCCAGAACACGAGGGTTCTCCATGATCGTGCAACCACTTTTTGACCGTCTGAAAAGAGAGCCCCATGGCCACCCAAACAGGGCTCATGTTCTATAAAAGTATCCTAAAGGCAAAATTAGAATTGCTGACAAGGTTTTTTCAGCTTACGAGGCATCCTGCTTTTCAAGAAAATAAAGGGTAGCGCCAACCGGTGAAAAGGATAGAAAAAGAATGTTCAACCCCGGAATCAAAAAGGGAAGGCCAAATCCAAGATGAAAGAGGATGGTTTTCAATAAAAGCCGAAATCTGTTTTTGAATGGAACAAGACGTCTGGCAGGTACAAGGTCTGTATTATCCCATGCAAGGAAAATAATAGCGATGCCAGAAGACAGAAGCACCATGACCGGCCCCAATAATACGAACCAGCCCAGGATCATAAGCAGTATGGATAACAACACAGGGACAATGCCTCGTGGTATTTCCTGCCTCATCAGAAAGGCAAATTGCTTCCAAACAGATATCTTTTCCGGTTCTTTCACGCTGCCTGTTACCTTGAGTTCGGTGATCCGAGACATATGATCCATGATGATCACACTGAAAACGATCTGCGAGATCAGATAGGATAAAACCGCCGCAAGGCCCAAAAGAAAGAGGGAAACAAGCCACGAAAGCAAATGCCACAGCCATACAATCCATGGGCTTTCAGGTTTGGCCCACATAAGGTCCATAATCCCCTGATGGTAGACGAAAATCAAGCTTCCCAGAACAATTGTGATAAGAAGAACCACAACAAGCCTGACAAGGCCCCAGAAAAGGAGCTTACCGGACTTGACGCCAAACCATAGGCCACGAATGTTGTATTGAAGTCCTGTTAGAATATCCATTTACTTGGAGGGTGTTTGAGCATTTTGTTCTATGATAGACTACTGCGACCGTTCATAATTAATGATCTAACTATTAAAAGCAACAGAAGATCTTGTCAATGTTTAAAAATGAGGTTTGAATTTACTGGTGGCCGTATTAGAATTGTAATAGCTTATATGAATGAAAGGATATCCGGAGGTTAAATAACAGAATGGAAAAAATCAACATAGATGACGTGGAACTCCATTTAAGCGCGCCTGACGATGTATCAATGCCCTGGGTTGGACAGGAGGATTTGGTTACTCAGGTTCTGGCAGCATGGTTGGTTATAGGGGAAGACGACCTGCCTCTCAGTCCCAGGCTGCTGGGCAAACCGGGCGTTGGAAAGACGACGCTGGCTTATCACGCCGGGAGGTGCCTCACCCGACCTGTTTACCTTTTTCAGGCCACGATGGATACCAGACCCGAGGACCTGATCGTTACTCCGGTTATCTCGGAGCAGGGGAAAATCAAATATGTGGCAAGCCCGGTGGTTTCAGCCATGATCAAAGGGGGTGTTGCTATTATCGACGAAGGGAACAGAATGAGCGAAAAAAGCTGGGCCTCTCTGGCCCCGCTCCTTGACAGCCGACGATATGTGGAATCCATTGTGGCAGGAATCAAAATCAAGGCACACCCCAATTTCCGCTTGTGCACCACCATGAACGACGATGCCAGCACCTTCGAGCTTCCGGAGTACATCCACTCCCGGCTTCAGCCACAGATTTACATTGATTTTCCGGAGAGGGATGAAGAACTTCTGATCCTGAAAAGCAATCTACCCTTTGCCGACAATGAAATTCTCGAATATGTGGTTGAGTTTCTCCAGACCGCCCACGAGGCCAATGAACGTTATTCAGTCAGGGACGGGATCAATATTGCGCGTTATGCGCTGAAAAGGCTTGTGGAGAGCGGCGAGCGATTGATATCAACGGACCGGAAAAAAAGAACGGCCCAATACCTGAAAGAGTCAGCATCCATGATTTTGGACACCACAGCGTCCGAATATTTCAAGGCCATGATCAATGACATTGATAAGGAAAAATAGAATCGAATGGAGGAATGTCCGCCTGGTGCCTATCCTCCACAACAGGATGGAATTTGCCATAGAGGTAAGGCGACAGTTTGAAGAGTTCAGGCCCGATCGCGTGGCCGTGGAGTATCCTGACACACTGGGGGATAAGATCCTTCAAGGCGTGAAAAGACTACCCCTTTTATCGGTGGTCTACTATGAGGATAAGGACGGGGCCTTTACCTACCTGCTTCTGGAACCGACCGACGGGCAGGTGGAGGCCGTCCGTATGGCCCTCTCAGAAGGACTCCCCATTCATTTCATAGACCGCGATACAAGCGGATATCCCCTGGACTATTCACCCATGCCGGATCCTTATGCTGTCAAGACAATCGGGCATTTTCTGTATTCACAGGCCTACCTTAAAGTTAGTCAAACTCATCCTTCTTTTCCAGAGGACACCCTTCGGGAAAAGACCGTGGCTTATCATCTTCAGCGATTAAGCAGGACAGGTGAACGGATTCTTTTTGTGGGAGGATTATCTCATCTCCCCGGACTTCAGGATCTGCTCCATCAGCCCCAAACTCAGGTCATTGGCCGGAGAAAAAGAGAGGGGATCGGGCTGGCCCACCTTCATAAAGAATCCAGCCAGGAAATCTTGAGTGAAATACCTCACCTTGCAGCGGCCTATGAGCGGGCCAGATCCAGTGACGGGCCGGACAAGATGGACCGGCTTAAGATCATCAGCCAATTGATCAACATTGCTACGAAGAATCATTGGAAGAAAAACAAAGAGGAACTGTCGCGCACCCAGATCAGAATTCTACATAAATTTGCCAGAAACTATGCGTTACTCACCGGATACCTGGTCCCCAATTTTTACCAGCTCATTGTTGCGGCCAGGGGGGCTGCGGATGACAACTTTGCCTATGAGGTATGGGAAAAAGGAAGCGAATACCCCTGGCAGACCGAGGAACCAGGCCTGCCCATATTGCATTTAAAGGGCGAGGACATTTTCCTTGACCAGAAGAGAATAAGATTTCACAGACGCCTGAAGACCATGCGGAGACGTCTCGTACCGATCCCTGTCAAGAAAAAGAAAAGAGAAAGATATCCAGGAGAATGGCGCAAAGAATTTAAAGGATTTTCTATCTGCTCTTACCCTCCGGAGGATGTGGTCATCGAGGGGTATGGTCATTATCTCAAGAAAAAGGCCTTTGAAATCAAATCTGAAGAAAACAGCAGGATAGAGCCTTTTATGTGCTCCATGATGGAAGGGCTTGATATCAGGGAGACAATCAGGGACTGGGAGCGTGGAACAATTTACGTAAAGGCAGAAAGGCCGTTAAAGGGAAAAGTTGGTTCGGTAGTGGTTATTTTTGATGCCGATCTGGCCAAAGAGGGCAGTGAAGAAAATTTTCCCTGGTGTGTCACCTGGCTTGGGGAACATGCCCAGGAGTCGGATATGGCCTTTTACAGCACGCCCGCGGGAGAGATCATGGGCGGCCCCGGGATCTCCAGATGCCAGTATGGCGGCTTTATGCTTACCTATCCGCCCATGCGTGTGTACGATATATGGAAAGACCCTTTTTTTGACTTCGCCAGAAACAAACCTGAAAGGCTGCTCATGGCTGCCCTTGATTACTGCCTTGAGAAGCACGTGGTCTATGTGTCTGCCACTCCGCCCTCAGGGTGGTGTCACAGTATGGCCGCGCGTTTGGGTAAGAAGATAATTTATCTCCCTATTGGCTCCTTTTCCCCGGTCACCTTAAAAAAAATCAGGCAATTTCACGTACTGGATGGGCATCCTGTGAGAAAATATGCGCACAAATATATCTAAGCGTAGAACGGGACGTCAGGGACATTTTGACATTTATGACTCTTATCTACTACGACCCGAAGCCCTGCTTACAGTTGATAGACTGACATTCAACATTCTCGCTATGTCAGCACAGTTTATCATTATTTCAAAATATTCTGGAGCAAATGACAATATGTAACGAATGTCTCGAAAACCCTGGCCATGGGTCTAGTCTATAATTTAAAAAAGAGGTTGTTATCATGTCTGTTCAGGTTAATATTTATGAAGCGAAAACCAAGTTCTCCAAACTGGTTAATCAGGCCATAGCAGGTGAGGAAATCATCATCGCGAAATCCGGCAAGCCGGTGGCCAAGTTGGTTCCCATTGAAACAGCATTAAAAGATCGAATTCCCGGATCGGCAAAAGGAAAAATTACTATTGCTGAAGATTTTGATGCCCCTTTGCCGGATGATGTTCTGGAGACATTCTATCAATGAAATATTTGTTGGACACGCATGCATTCATCTGGTTCATGCAGAGCGGGACGTCCGTGATATTTTGACATTTAATTGACTTTTATCTACCATAATCTTTCTCTTCACCAAATGTTTCGAACAATTTTCGCCGAATTTCACCTGACTCTGGAAGATTTCGATAGGATATTCCACGCTTCTGACGACATAGGCTCGTTTGAGTTATGAAAAAGGATCAACAGTCTATAAATGAAGAAAGAAAAATGATCATAGAAATGATCAACGCGTCCTGGGATCTGGCAGAGCGTCTTGGCAAACATCCCCTTAAAAGAGGATGCAACTGTATTTCCTGTGTGAACAGGAGAAAACGCATTTTAGAGGAACAGAAAGGAGAATGGAAGTTTGTGTTGTGAACGTTGAAGCCGCGTTCCCTCAACCTTTCTTTAATCTCTTCATCGCTCAGTTTGCCATTTAACTTAGGGAAGATAGATGGGCCTTCCGAGGCACTCTCTTGCGGCTTCGGCTACAGATTCGCTGAGTGTAGGATGGGGAAAGGTTGCCCTGGCTAATTCTTCCAGGGTGGCCTCCATCTGGATAGCAAGCACTGCCTGACCTGCCATCTCACAGGCCCCCTGGCCGATAAAGTGCATACCGAGCACCTCTCCATATTTCTTTTCGGCCACAACCTCTACAAGCCCTTCATTCTGCGAGATGATCATGCCGAATGGGTTCATTGAAAGGGGTGCAGCTCCCTCAACCACATCGTAACCTGCCTGTTTTGCCTCCTTGCTCGTAAGACCTATGCACGCGACCTGAGGCTGAGTGAAAAGTACCCTGGTGATGGTTCTATGATCGAACGTGCTCTCCATACCCATGGCATTTTCCGCAGCCACAATTCCACCTTGAGATGCCAGATGGGAATAGTGTCTTGTCTCGGGAGCAGCAAGATCCCCCATGGCATAGATGCCGCCTACAGGTGTCTCCATCCGTTCGTTGACAGGTATAAAATCACCCTTTCCATCCAGACCTACTGTCTCAAGGCCCAGTTCTGTTAAGGCCGCCCCCCTTCTAAGGCTGATCACCCGATCAACTACAACGGTCTCCTCTTTGTCTTTCGTTCTTAGGGCACAATGGAGACCATCCTTTTTCTTCTTTAAGCTAAGGATATCTGATTTGGTCAGTATGCTGATCCCCTGATCTTTTAAGACCTTGGTGAGCCTGCTTCTTATGGCCTTGCTCTCTTCTGGAAGGATACTTTTATCTTCTGTGGCCAGTATGACCTCTGAATCAAATCTATGAAGAAACTGGGCTATCTCAATCAACCATGGGCTCCCGCCAAACAAAAGGACCCTTTTAGGCAATTTTTTTTCGCTCAGAAGATAATCGCTGTTTGTGACTTCTTTTAAATCAGCCCCAGGAAAATCAGGTTTTAGCCATCTTGCTCCTGTGGCAAGAATAATGCTATTATAAGCAATGATTTTACCATTGACTTCCACCTTTCCTTTTCCGGCAAGTTTGCCCCTTCCCTCAATGATTTCCACCTTGTTTTTTATTAGTGTTCCCTTAACCCCTTGTCGCATAAAGCCGATTAATTCATCCTGACGTTTTATCAAGGTAGCGTAATTCTTGGAAATCCCGGAAACATCCAGCCCCATTTCTTTTCCAAGGGTAAGGCTCCCCAATATATTGGATGCCACCATCATATGACCAAAAGGAACACATCCCCTGTTCATACATAGCCCACCTAAAAGCTTGTCTTCCATGAGGGCCACTTTGCCACCCAGTTGAGCAGCCCGGATAGCTGCCGGGACACCTCCCGCACCCCCGCCTAATACAATTACGTCATAAATTTTTTCTGTCATTATCTTCTCTCTCAACTGATCATTAACAAAGGTTCCTCAACCATCTCCTTGATGGTTTTCAAAAACCTGGCCCCAGGGGCTCCGTCGATGATTCTATGGTCAAAGGTCAGGCTCAATCCAATTCTTGCTTCTGGGATCACATGATCGTTCCTTACACTCGGTTTTTTGGTAATTCTGCCCACGCCCAGTATGGCGCTCTCAGGGGGGCGAATAATGGGCGTGAAAAAATCTATGTCTGCAAAGCCCAGATTGGAAATGGTGAAGGTCCCGTTGGCCAGATCATCAGGGGAGAGTTTATTTTCCCTCGTTTTTTGGATCAGTTCCAAAATTTCATAATCTATCTCGCGGATGGTCTTGAGATCCGGATTCCTGACAACCGGCACAATAAGCGCGTCATTGGCTTCCATGGCCACACCAATGTGGACTTGTCGCCACACACGGATATTATCACCTTCCACGCTCGCATTGATCTTGGGATGTAGACGAAGGGCCATAGCTGATATCTTCACCAAAATAGCGTTGAAGGAGACTTTCCCTTCATCCCTACTGAACCGTTCTCGCAAAGCAATAAGGCGCTCTGCACATGCTTCAGTATGCAGGCTAAGCTGTGCGGATTGGCTCAGGCTCTGGTACATATTATCGAAAATTATCCGCCTAACACCCTGTATAGGAATGCTTTCCGAGATTTCCTTGATCGCTATACCCTTGGATATCTCTTCTGGTGGCCTTTCAACCCTTTCCCCTGCAATGGCAGGTGCCTCCTCCAACACCCGGAGGATATCAGCCCTCACAATCCTACCCCCAGGGCCGGAACCCACAATGGCGCTCAAGTCCAGGTTATTTGTTGCAGCCATGGACCGTGCCAGGGGAGAAGCCTTGATGCGGCCTTTTGGCCCTGGGGATGAGGAGAGCACAGCAGCAGGCTGGCCTGCCTGAGACACAGCCCCGGCCTGTGACGCTTCAACTTTTTCAGTGCCTTCGGCCTCAGCAAAAGGATGCTCTTCGATTATCCGCTCATACTCTTCCCTGTTTTCAGCCAGATAGCCCACTATCTCTTCCACCGCACATGTTGTCCCTTCAGGGACGATCGGATGTATAATGCCATCTGAGGGTGCTGGCATATCAAAGCTCACCTTATCGGTCTCTATAACCAGGATGGTTTCACCCTTCTTTACCGCATCTCCTGAGCTGAACTCCCAGCGAGCTAACTTGGCGCTTTCCATGGTGAGACCCAATTTGGGAATGGTAATCTCGATCATATACACTCCTCCTAACGGTTAAGAACCTTTTTAACCCCTTCCACAACATCGCTCACCTTCGGCAGAACAAAGCCTTCCATGACCGGGCTAAAAGGAATAGGGACATCTTTGGCGCCAATCCTCATTACAGGGGCATCCAGATAGTCGAATAGCTCCTCTCCAATTCTGGCAGCAATCTCTGCGCCGAATCCGCCAGTAAGACAGGCTTCATGGACAATAAGAACGTTGTAAGTCTTTTTTACAGATTCAGCAATCAAAGCAAAGTCGAGGGGTTTCAGGGTACGCAGGTCAACTATCTCTACATCAATCTCTTCTTTGGCCAGTTGTTCGGCGGCCTCAAGACACAGGTAGGTCATGCGCGAATATGTCAGTATAGTTATATCTTTGCCAGGTCTCTTGACGGCAGCGCTGCCGATAGGAATTATATACTCATCTTCGGGTACATGGCCTGTTTGGGCAAAAAGACGCTTGTGCTGGAAAAAAATCACCGGGTCATCATCCCGGATTGCGGCTTTTATGAGGCCTTTCACATCCGATGGCTCGGAAGGGGCAATTACCTTGAGTCCGGGGATATGCACAAACCAGCTCTCCAGTGATTGAGAATGCTGGGCCGCGGCAGAAAGCCCGCCGCCGTCAGGGGCCCAGAGAACCATCGGGATCTTGGCCTGCCCGCCGAACATGTAGCGAATTTTGGCCATCTGATTGGCGATTTCGTCCATACCGGTGGTAACAAAATCGGCAAAGTGCATGTCCACAACCGGCCTCATTCCGGTCAGGGCCGCCCCTACTCCGCTTCCCACAATACAGGTCTCGGAGATTGGGCTGTCAATTACCCTGCCAGGGAACCTTTCAGGAAGCCCCTCGAATTGACCAAATATCCCTCCATGGGCCACCAGATCTTCCCCTATAATAAATATGGTGTCATCCCGCTCCATTTCCTCTTCCAGGGCCTCTCTCAAGGCAGTGGAACAAGAGATCTCTCTATTCGACATCTATTTTTCTCCTTATGGATTAACAAAAAGATCTTCAAGCGCATCTTCAGGGCGGGGCAATGGGGCGTCTTGCCCAAACTGAACCGCTTCGTCAATCAGTTTTGTGACATCCTTTTTTATCTTTTCCTCCAGCTCAGTTGTGAGGATGCCCTCCTTTTGCAGGTGTTTTTTGAAACGCTCAATGGGATCACTGGTTTTTCTATGTGTGTCAATCTCATCCGTGCTGCGATATTTCTGCGGGTCCCCCTCAAAATGGCCTCGGTACCTGTATGTCATATTCTCCACAATTGTTGGCCCTTTCCCCTTTCTGGCCCTGGCTACGGCCTTTCCCACTACATTGCGGACCTCAAGAATATCATTACCATCAATGGTGTGACCTGGGATTCCATAGCCCGCGGCTCTACCGGCAACAGAACCGCCCGCCAGTGTATACTCGGACGGAGTAGTTGATGCATAAAGGTTGTTTTCACACACAAATATGATGGGAAGTTTCAAGATAGCTGCCATATTACATGCTTCATGAAATGTGCCCCGGTTGGCAGCCCCGTCCCCGAAAAATACAACACCCACTTGATCCGTTTTCCTTAGCTTGATGGACAGACCGGCCCCAATCATGATGGGAAAACCTCCCCCCACCACACCATTTGCCCCGAGTATCCCGACGGAAAAATCTGCAATGTGCATAGAACCGCCCTTGCCCTTACAGTAGCCAGTGGCCTTTCCAAAAAGTTCGGCAAACATCATCCTGGGATCTGCTCCCTTGCCAAGCATATGCCCGTGTCCGCGATGAGTGCTGGCAACATAATCATCAGTACGTAACACAGAGCAGGTTCCAATAGAGGAGGCCTCCTCACCAATGGATAGATGGATAAAGCCAGGAATGAGATTTTGCTTGAAAAGATCCCCTGCCTTCTGTTCAAAGGCCCGAACCGTCAGCATCTTTTTGAAAAGAGACAATTTTTCTTTTTTGCTTGTCTTCACTTCCTTCGTCTCCTTGTCTTGTGTTGAACTCCTTTTAGTAATGAATCAACACGGGTTTCATAGAAATGAATGAATTCTCAAAATATTTATTTTAACAGTTTACCGGGTCCTCCCGTGGAAGGATTAACCTGCTTGACGGGCCAACAGGCTAAACCGGCTAACTGACCAGAGATATTCCGTGGTTTTTTCATTGTGACACATTATCTATGGCCCGTTTTCTGATGGCACAAGCACCTTCATTTCAATCTCAGGATCATAAGTGCGGATCATCCGGACATCTTCCACATGGCTAATCATGATTTCACAGGTCACCAATACTGGATTTTTCCCTTTAATCAGGTGACCCCCATGCACATTCCCGTCTTTATCGCTCAGCACACCGTGCATATGAATGAAGAGGCCCCCTTCTTCTTCCTGGCCAATGGTCCCCTGTCCAGCGAGAAATTCCAGAGGGCCATCAAAGTCCATGGGGTTGCTGTAACCGGCGCCAATTTTGTTTTCCAAAGGAACAGCGATCAACAAAGAGACCCTCTGAAGGCTACCAATACAACATGTAATCGCGCCAGTTTTGATATCCAGACGCTTGCACACGTCTTCTATCCCTTCAATAATATCAGAACCGGGGAGGACCCTGATCATAACCACTCTTGACAGATGTCCTTCCGAAAAGGTTATTCTCATTCCATTTACCTTAATTTTAGGCATTTTAGGCACTTCCAGCTTTAGGCATTTCTTTTATGGCGTATACAATCCCGCCTTAACAGGCAGATACATGGACAATATTGGAAATAAGGAAAGAATAATCAACACAACGACGTCCATAAGCACAAACGGGATCGCCTGTTTGGCTATAGAGTCAATGTCACCCTTTATCAAATTGGCTGCGGTAAACAAATTAACCCCCACCGGAGGTGTTGCCTGACCGATGGCCAGGGCTGAAATAAAAATAACGCCGTACCATAATGGATCAATCCCAAAGGCAGTCAGTACAGGGATAAGAATGGGCATTATGAGATAAGAGATGGAGATTGCATCCAAAATCATGCCCAGGGCCAGCAGCAGGAGGTTTACCAGGATGATCATGACCACGGCATTGGGTGATATTTTTATAATGGCGTTGGCCGTCAGATCGATAATGCCAATAACAGATGCGGCCCAGGTAAAAATTCCCGCAAATACGACGAGAAACATTATGACCGAGCTCGTAACGCTGGCATCAACCAGGATACTTATAAGATCACGCCATGATATAGACCGGTAGACAAAAGCAGCAATAAACAGGCTGTAGAAAACTGCTACTACAGCCGCCTCAGTAGGGGTAAATATACCCGCATATATTCCGCCCAGGATGATTACCGGTGTAAGGATGGCCCATATGGAGTCTTTAAGAGCAATAAGGATCTCTTTAGTCGTCCCTCTTTTCTCCAACCCCTTATACCCCCTCCTTCTTGAAATGAGATATGCCACAATAAGCGTACCCACCCCTGTCAAAAGCCCCGGAATAATCCCAGCCACAAAAAGGGCGCTCACAGAGACACTGGTTATGTTTCCGTAAATAATAAAGCCAATACTTGGCGGTATGATGATAGAGAGGTCAGCCGAATTGGCTATCGTGGCACCGGCGAAGTTTTTGTCATATCCATGCCTTATCATAGGGGCAAGGAGAATCAGTCCCACGGCCGCTGTTGTTGCCGGCCCTGATCCTGAGAGGGATCCCCAGAACATACAGGTAAGCACGGCAACCATTGCCAGGCCACCCACTGCCTTCCCGACCAGGAGCTCAAAGAAACGGGCAATTGTTGCCGCAAGCCCGGCCTTTTCAAGAATAACCCCGGCCAGGACAAAAAAAGGAATTGCAAGCAGAGGAAACGATGCAATGCCAGAAGAGAAATTTATCCCCAGCATTTCTATGCCAAGATCAAAGTTAATGATGGTGATCACTGCGGCTATTCCCAGACATGTTCCTATGGGGACCCCAAGGGCCATAAGCACAAGAAAGGCCAGTGAAATAACCAGAATTTCCATTACCTGTTCCCCTCTCTCTCGAGCCCATCCAGTTTAGAGGACGCATCTCTACAAATGCCAGCAAATACAAAAACAGAAAATACCGGAACGCCGACATAGTAAATAGATACGGGAATGGCGAGGGCCGCTGAGGTTGCATGAAATAATGTCAGTTCATCGTAGATGGCCTGGATCATGTATATATCCACCAGGATGAAAAGTAGGGCGCTCAGTATTGAACTGAAAAGGATCACCAGTCTTTTAAATTTCCTGGGAAAAACATTGTAGAGGGTAACCATTCCGAGCTGCCCGCCACGCTCAAAGGCGATGCCTGAACCCACCACAGTCATCCAGACAAAGAGATTAATGGTAACCTCCTCGGTTGCGGCAAATGAGAAGTGAAACAGATAGCGACTGAGAACGTTGATAAAAGCAATAGAGGCCATTGTAAAAAGCAAAACGGCGACTATCCAATGATCTATTCTAATGTGCTGATTGGGTTCACCCATCGAATCCCCCATTTTTTATTGAAGATTTCTGATTGACGATTGATAAATCCCCGGAAAATCGACAGCCCGTTCAAATGAAAATAAAATCGCTGGCGTGATTTTATGAAGCCCCCGCCTGTGCTAATCACAGGCGGGGTTAAATAAGGCAAGGCACAAAATTTTCAGGCGGGCACGATAGGCCCCGCCCTACTATTGACAATTATGTGAGATCGGCACCGGGCCAACTGTCAAAACAGGCAATTTTACACTTCCTTATGGCCTTAGGCCATGAGGGCTGTCTAATCGCAAATAGTCAATCGCCAATCATCAATTGTTAAATTTACTTGCCCATATCGGCTTTGGCCTTTTCGTAAAGGTCTTTTCCAATCTTGGGCACCCATTTGTCATAAAGGGGTTTTGTGGCATTTATAAAGGCATTTCGCTCTTCGTCGGAAAGGAAAGTTACGGTCGTCCCTTTACTCTCCAACCATTTCACGGGTTCCGGGACCTCCATTGTATGATTAAACTCATTCTTCAAGATGTTGAGCGATTTATCCCCGTCAAGTCCCGCACGACAGAGGGCGGTTTCGAACCGGCCTGATTCTTCAGCGGCCTCTTTGATCGCTTTTTGGATATCCTTTGGAAAGGCATCCCATTCTTTCTTGTTCCAGTAGATGATTAAAGGGTCAACGACATAGTTCCAGAAGGTGGCATACTTGTGGTACTGAAAAATTTGTATCGGGACAAGCACGCCCACAGGATTCTCCTGGCCGTCCACAACCCCTTGTTGAAAGGCGGTCACCGCATCCCCCCAGTTCATGTTCACAGGGTCAGCGCCTAATTGCCTGAAGATATCAATAAAGATGGGGCTTCCCACCACCCGGAGCCTTAAACCCTTCACATCTTCGGGCATCCGAATGGCCCTTTTGCTGTTTGTAACCTGCCGAAATCCGTTTTCGGCCCAGGCAAGGCCAACAAGACCCTTTTTCTCCATGGCTTCAAACACGGCTTTTCCCGCTTGACCATGCTCTATTTTATCAAGGTTTTCAAAGGTATTAATAAAGAAGGGAAGAGAAAAAATATTACATTCCGTTATAACTGGAGATATGTTAATGGTGGATTCATAAGCGCAGTCGATCACGCCATTGGCGACTAATTGGGCAGACTTTAACTGTGCTCCTTTTAACAGCACGCTACTGTAGTAAGGTTTGACATTAATCTGACCGTTTGTCTTCTGTTTTACCAGTTCAGCAAACTTGGTAGCTCCCATACCCCAATAAAAGGAAGGGCCTACATTAAGTTGCATCTTGTACTCTTTTTTGAATTTGCCTGCCTCGCTTGAGGCTGTAAAGAGCATTAAGACTGAAAAACAGAGGGCTAAAACAAAGACGTACTTAAAATAGCTGTTTTTTTTTGTCATCATAACTTCACTCCTTTCTGTTTACGTTGGATGTTAACGGTATAAGGTTATTTAACTCACCCCCTTTCTCACTTATTTTTACGGTTAGATTTCTTGATTTTTTTGCTCCTCATTTTGGATCGCTGGACAGGAAGATCATCGTATTGAAAGGTCCCGGTCCACTTGCCTGGGATTAAGTGCACATGCAGTGCCTTTGCCATCTTTCTGCCAAGTCCGATGCCTTTGTGAGGGACGTTGCCGTTCCAGTAAGCCGCGTTGCCCTGCTTTAGAATAAAGTCCTTCGCCCCTAACGTCAGTTTCATCCTGCCCTCAAGCACGTACATGAATTCCTGCCCATCATGGGTCCTCGCCTCCACCTCGCCCTCCTTGCCCACATGCATTACAATTGCTGGCTCCATAAACGGATTATTCATACCCTCTGCCAGCAGTTCCAGTTCATAGGCCAGCTTCCCATGCGGGCCTGATCTAGAGACTACAACACGGCGGTTGCCAGGGTGGGTGACAATGTAGGCATTTTCCTCTTCATCTTTAAAGAAATATCCGATTTCGGTCTTTAATGTATTAGAAATGATCTGCAAAGTAGGGATGGATGGCATGGCGAGGCCATTTTCTATCCTGGAAAGAAGGCCGGGGGAAAGCCCGGTTGCTTCGGCCAGTTTCTTCTGGGTTAGGCCCGATTCCCTTCGATGCTCCTTGACCCTGACTCCGATCCTTCTCGCCAAGTCGTCCTTATCTTCCATAGGGTTTTTTCTCCATTCAAATTAACCGAACAGAGGCCTCTCATATTTTGCGGGTTTGTAAAAAGCTTTATGTGTATAAATTTTCGCTTAACAACATGAAAACGATTTGTCAAGAAAAAAATTAATATTGCTAAATTCAATTTACAAATGTTCAAATAGCAATTTTATTTGCCGTAACAGTTGATCCCCGCAAACTTTTCTCTGTAAGACTCTAATAAAGGCGTAAGCTTTCTTTCCGCTATTTTGGCGTTCTTCAACCTTTCTTTGATCTCTCCATCGCTTAATTTGACATTCAAGGCTCTCTTTGGAATGTCTATTTCTATAATGTCCCCATCTTCTATTGCGCCGATAGCCCCGCCATTATAGGCCTCCATCTCAACATGCCCAAGGCATGGTCCTGTGGTGTGGCGCCTGAGAATCTCCCATCGGTAATCAAAGCTACCTTTTTTATTAAATTTCCGTTTACTGTTGGAGAATCCTTTATCATATCTTTCAACCGGCTCAGGACTGCTGGAATCCCCCCGGCATCGTCAATATCCGCCATCTCATCAGAACCAGCAGGGATTATGGAGCACAAATGGGGTGTCTCGCGGGATATTTTATCAAACAGATCCACATCAATTTCAATATTCTTCTTTAGTAAGTCTGAACGCATTGTTTCACTCCCAACTATTGTTTATAAAAATATTTATGGAGTTTCACTTACGTTTCCAGCCATAATAATTTGCGCATAGTATTTTGTGATTGATAGGCTGACTTATTCCTTCAAATGCTCTTTTCCTATGACAATCACCAGACACTCACTGTCTTGCTTCCCCACGCATTGTGCCCTGTGCGGCTCAGAAGGATCAAAATGTATGGCATCTCCCGCATTAAGCTGTATCTTCTCTTTTCCATAAACAAACTCCATTTCACCTTTTAGTACAAATACTAATTCCTCTCCTGGATGATCAAAAAGAACCTTTGGCTCTTTTTTATGTGGAGGGGTTTTCATGATAAAGGCATGCATCGCACAAGGTGGTTTCATATGTTTGAGCGAATAATAGGTGAAACCGATCTTTGTACCGTGCCTTACCACCTGTTTTCGCTCATGCCTTTTTGTGACTGTGTATCTTTTTTGTTCCTCTTCTTCTTCTTCAAAAAATGTGGCTATTGGTACTTCTAATCCCTGAGAAATCTTTGACAGGGTGCCAATTGGCGGAGAGACTTGATTGTTTTCAATTCTGGAGAGCAATCCCTTTGAAAGACCAACAATTTCACCGAATTGGGCCAGGGTCAAACCCTTGCTTTTCCTTATCTGGCGGATTTTATCTGCAATTTTTTTCTCAAGCATAGTTAAATCTCCGTTAAACTTTTTGCAGCGTATTAAATTGTATCGCCACACGTCAAGAGTTTTTTTGATTCAGGACCTTATCAGCCGAGTAATTGCATTGTTTTCATTTAAGTTTCCACGATTAGCAGCCGATATGATAGCTACAACCCCGATTGAACGAAGCTCAATCGGGTGATATTTGGTATTGGGTGTCAGATATTGGTTTTATTGTGTTTCACATTCCATTTTGTATCTCTCCGATAAAAAAAACTAAAAAATAGAAATACTTTTTCAACCAGTACCAAATACCGGAAACCAGATACCCTCTAATACCTTATAAACAAATTTGTGTTCAAATTGCGCTAAAAATTTTTGTATATCCGGGTTAGGGTACAAGACATCAAATTTTTATAAACATCCAAACAACTGTAAGTTGAGCGAAAATTGGATCATCCTACTTTACAAAGCAGCATAGATTTGATAAAATTATTTAATTTGTTCATAATTTAATATCTTAGGGAGGTAGTGACTATGAATCTTGGAAAATGCTTTGGTGCCTGTTGTGCTGTGTTTCTGTGTCTTACTGTGGGTGTTGGGTGTGTTACGCCCGGCACAAAGGCCACGGTTACCTCGGGTCAAGGCGGTCCCTCCATGGACGAAGCCCAGGCCGTTACGTACAATGGTCCCAAGGCAAGGATCGCCGTGTCCCGATTTAAAGACAAAACCGGTAAGGGATGGTATACAGGCAGGATCGGAGACGGCATGGCCGACCAACTGGTCACCGCACTTTTTAACACCAACAGGTTTATTGTTCTGGAAAGGCAAACTGTGGGCGATGTGCTTAAAGAGCAGGACTTTGGCGCGTCCGGACGCGTTAGCCAGGATACGGCTGCGGCTATCGGTAAGATAGAAGGGGCCGAGCTCCTCGTTGTTGGGGCAGTGACCGAATTTGAGGGCGCGGCATCCGGAGCCGGGGGTGGTGTAGGTGGTGTTGGCAAAGGAATTTTTGGCGCTATAATGGGTGGCTATAAGAAGGCCCATATGGCGATCGATTTGCGGATAATTGATGCCAGGACGTCCCGCATCGTTGCGGCTACCAGTGTTGAGGGAGAGGCCACGGATGTAAACCTTGGCGGGCTTCTCGGCGGCTATGGTGGCAGCGGTGCGCTGGCCGGCGGGCTGGGGGGCTGGAAAAATACGCCCACAGAGAAGGCCCTTCGTATATGCATAAAGGAAGCAGTTCAATTTGTCGTGTCAAAAACGCCTCAGACATATTATCATCATGGCGGAAATGCTCCTGCTCCTGCCCCTGCGACTTCCAGAGCCCCTGCCCCTGCCTCGCCCTCACCAAGCGTTGGCGGTGAGACGGTGATAGTACAACCAGCATCATTGAATGTTCGGACCGGCCCCGGGACTAAATACGGTATTGTCCTGGGAATTCAAGGGGGAGACGAGGATA
>JAKLQB010000286.1 GCA_022013615.1 Desulfobacterales bacterium
AAGCGTAATTGGTGCGGGCAGTAATAAACAAGTGCCTAAAATGCCTAAAGTGATCTAAAGTGCCTAAAATTAAGGAATTCTGCCATTTTATTTAGGTTCCACCATGCCATCAGTGCACCGGAAAGATGGGGGTTTGCAAGCCTCAGTAAGAAAAACCTGAGTTGGAGCAGTATATATCAAAAAATATAGCCGCGTTGTTACCATAATACAAAATATGGAGGGTGCCAAATGGAAAACAAAGAATTGGATTCCCGTCTGAGGTTATTTCAACAGGCCAATATGAAAGGTAAGGTGGTCCTCGTGAGGGTGGATCATAACGTTGTTAAGAATGGAATCATCAAGGACCCGTATCGCATTGAGGCCACCCTGGGAACGCTCTATGCCATTGCTGAGAAAGGGGGACGGGCCATACTTATGACCCACGTTGGCCGGCCCAGAGATAAGAAATCGGGCAAAATCACCTGCAGGGAAGGAGAATCTGTCCGGCCTATAGCTCAGTACCTTAAAGAAAAACTCCCCATTAACATACAGGTCCAGGAGTTCCCGGTAGATTCTGAAAATGGCATTATGCACCTTGATGAAACAATTGAATCGTCCATTGAAGATCTTAAAAGAGGGCGGGTCGGGCTGGTTTATCTCCCCAATTCGCGCTGGTTTAGAGGAGAGCAGGCTGAAGGGCCTGAGAGGGACGTATTTGCCAGAGAGCTCGCCGCTGTAGCAGACCTTTATGTCAACGATGCCTTTGGTTCTTATCGGGCCCATGTATCCACCTATGATGTGGCAAAGCTCTTACCTGCCTATGCAGGTGCTCTGCTCCAGAAAGAACTCAAAAATCTCCACAGGGTGCTTGATCCCAAAAGGCCATTTATCGCAGTCATTGCAGGGGCCAAATACGACACTAAGATTGGCCCGCTCAAGGCCCTCTACAACAAGGTGGACAATTTGATTTTAGGGGGACTGATGTACAACACCTTCCTTTCAGCCAAATATGGAGTGGAAATTGCCGGAGTCTCGAAGGAAGACAGAGCGCTTGCAATGGAACTTGTCGAGCTGGACAGGAAAGAGAGCAAGATCCTGGAACTGCCCTATTTGGTAGAGTCAGATACAACAGAAGGAAAAAATCAAGGACAATACAGGACTGTCAAAATCGATGATTTCAAAGAAGGAAAAACATTTAAGTACCTTCTGGATATCGATCCAAGATCTCTTGAAGAGCCAAACGTGAAAGAAGCCATCAATTCAGCAAAAACTATCTTTGTGAATGCGGTTATGGGATTCATGCCCTCGTTTTTTCAGGGTTCCCAGGCCCTGTATCGGTTGATTACCTCTAATGGGCCGGCATTGAAGCTATTTGGAGGGGGAGATACCCTTCAGG
>JAKLQB010000287.1 GCA_022013615.1 Desulfobacterales bacterium
AAATAATTTCTTAATACGTCCCTGGCCGGCGCCCGTTCTTCCCACCCCGACAACTGCATACCGACCCTGCTCTGCTTCTCTGAGGATAGCCTTGGTCACGTCTGAAGCCTCCACCAGCCTGGTGCTGATCATATCTTCAGGGTAACCGTTGCGAGTGAGCGCCTCCTTGGTGCTCGAAATAATTGTGTCCTCGTTTTTTTTCAACGGTGCCCCTTTCTTTTTAATCATAAAAACCGTGACGCCATGCTTTCGCTCCTTCGCCAGAATAAACCCCACATGGTCAATCATGCGGAGGGCAGGCTCAGATCCATCCACACACAAAAGGACATTCTTTCGGTCCACATCCGGCTTGCGACACAACCAAATCGGAAAATTGGCTTTTTTTTCAAGGAGAGACTTGCTGACGCTGTCATCGAAAGCACGTTCCAGCCATGACAAACCTCGTGGGCCCAAAACAACCGCGTCATATAGTCCTTTTTCTCCCTCCTGAATGATATCCATCACTTTTGAAAATTTACGGATCTGCAGCTTGGTGTGTATCTGCTTGTGATCAAAACCCACTTTCAGGAGCTCCTTTCTGGCTGCTTCCAAAGCGGCGTGTCCTTTCTTTTCGTACAGTTTGGCCTGCTTCTCAACCTGAAGGGTACTGCCATGGGTGCCCTCTTCTTCCCAAACTGCGACTGGCTTGGGCGCAATATACAGCAGGGTGAGCCTCAAGTCCTTCTTATTAGAGAAAAACTGGCCTGCGAAACGCACGCTGTATATAGTACCCAGTTGCTCACTTACGGTTAATAGTAAATGCTTTTCCATTCTGAATCCTCCTTATTTCTCTTTTAGTCGAGCCGCGAAGCGCATAGATGCGCGGATTCCGGATCGTCTGTACTCTTTTCGAGTCGCTCTCAAAGCGTAACGGAAAGGAACTGAAAGCCAAAGAATTCCTCTCCCGGATTGGAATCACACATGAGCTGAAGGAGCCGGTGTTTTCTCAGATCAGCATGAATATATCACAAATCGTTTCCTTTATTTAGGAGGCTATCCGCAACCGGCCGTGAAGCTCTCGAATACGTCGGACGAGGACGCCACAAATCTTCAATGGTACGGAAGGGTAATCCTCCACGATTCTGACGAAGTCTTCATCATTGAGGACAAGAACGAGAGCTTCCGACTCAGCTCTAATGGAAGCCGAGCGAGGGTTGCCATCCAACAGGGCCATTTCCCCGAAAAAATCATCTTTTCCGATACGGTCGAGGACGAACTCCTGCTCTTTTCCCATGCCTTTGATCACTGCCATCTCACCCTCCATGATCAAAAAAAGGGCATCACCGGGATCTCCTTCCCGTACCACCACCTCATCTCTGGCGAATTTTCTCATAAGGCTCTTGCCGGCAATGGCCATGACTTCCTGAACCCGGAGATCGCTGAAGATAGGAATCTTACGAACGGAAATAGCTTTTTCGACTAGATTTGGATCCCTTGGAGGCCCATGTTCAGTGGGGGCTCTACCCTCCAGAACACGCGGTGTATATTGGGCCGCCTCGCGCACAATCTGAGTATCTGAGTCAAGAAGTTCTTCAATGGCATGGCTGGGTGATTGATCTACGATCCCTTCCCCGAATGCATAGACAGTCAGGGCCTGGATGAGAGGGTCCTCGTCCTTAAGCAGGCCTGTGAGAATCCTTTCTGGGGTATCTGTCAGAGCTACGATGCCCAGTGTCCTTCCGACGTTCGCCATACTTTCATCCGACGGATTTTCTTCCATGAGAGGGATCAGGATCTTTCGAATGCTTGAATGAAGCGAAGTTTCCAGGGCCTCGATGGCGTTATCTATATCCCGTCTTTTCCCAGACTGAATTGCCTTGAGGATCGTATCCATTCGGTCTCCAAACTCTATAATCCCTATGACTCTTAAAATGATCTCCAAAGACTCGTTGTTCCTCTCAAGAATATGGTCTAACAACAGGGGTAATGTTTTGCCCTTTTCAATTTTCTGCAACTCTCGCACATATAGCGCATACCGATAGGGTCTTTTAAGCGCTCGAGTGATGAAATGGGATACCAGTTTACGAGGCGGCCCTAAGGCACTAAGGATGGAGAGAACTTCATTTTTTACGACCCTTGAAGGTGAAGCGAGGACAGGAAGCAGATCGTGGAAAACCCCTTCTCCTCGATCTTGGATCGCCATTGAGGCCTCCTTGCGAAATCGAGGATCGTGATGACCCAACAGGCGGATCCAAACAGCCATAGGGATTTTTTCCTTGAGTGTACTAAGTCCCTTAAGGGCAGCGTCTCGGACTTGTTCGGACGGATCCTCTGTGGCTGACAATACAATCTCCATCGCATCCTCGTGCCTCATTTTGCCCAAACCGGAAAGTGCCCAAGCCTTCAAGTCGGAATCTTCACCCCCAGCGGCTTCAAGTAGCATCTCTGAAAAGGTAGGATCTCCTGCTTTCCCGAGAACCTCGATCGCAAATCGAATTCCCGCTTCACCTGCATCGAGCGAATCGCGGATACGCTGGCGGAAATCCGTCTGGGCCTTGGATGAATGGCTCAGGTATAGACCTGCAAGCGCCTCAACCCGAACCCTCGGATCCGGGTGATCCGAAAACCGCTCCATAATCGAAAGACTGCTCTTTGGGTCTAGCTGGTTTAGGGTATGAATCAGGTACGCGAGTGTATTTGGCGGTGCTGTTGGGGCGATTCGAATGAGTTCTTCCACAGCCTCCTTCCCATCCTCGATCTTTAGCAAATCCAACAGCGCTCTCTGGGTCTCAGCCGGTTTTCCGGCCAGGGCTCCCACGATCCATTTGGGCCAACCGGCCGGTGCCGCCTTTGCTAGAATTTCTGCGGAGACAAGGACGCTTTCAGGATCTGCGCCTTCGAGCGCCTGACGGAGCCTCCCGAATATTTGTTTATCCCTGAGCCAAACCTGAAAATTCATATCCTCCAGACGCTTCCAGTCAATCTGCTCTTCCACAAGGGTCTTCAGCAATAGATTCGAGTATTTCTGCTTAATTCTAAAGGTAGTGAAGATCCAAATCAGACATAGAGGAGCTGCCACAATAGAAAGCATCCGGGGTTCCATTGCGCCTCTGATGAGCATCAGGAAGCCGGAACCGGCGAAGTCGGCGGCTCTTACTACCGTGCCCCTTAGAAAGACTCTCACGAGGCCTCTCATCTTTTCTGGAAAGAAGTTGTACAAGATCGCCCTTGCGGGATTATTTAGAGTGGTTTTAATTGTTTCTGTGCTGAATCGGGCATATGTGCCCAAGAAAAGGTCAAAACTAAAGAAAAGGCTCCCAAAGGCAATGAGGTAATTAACTGGATGGAAGAGGAGGCTGGTGGCTACCCCCCAACGAGTTATGAGACGACCTGAAAACAGGAGAATTAAGAACATGGCAGCATTGGACACTCCCCGGAAGACACCGAAAAAGTGGAGCGTTGCCTGTTCTGTCGCATAGTAGTCATCCACCACAACGTTAAATTGATAGGTTAAGAGAGGGAGAAGGATATTCGGGATCGCAATGATCAAGATCATGTATTTTAGCAGAGGCGATGTCCTGGCAAAGCTAACAAAATCGGAGAGATTCTTTCTGAGAGACTCCTGGAGTCTACCCTTGTCTCGATTGGTACGGGGCTCTAGAGGCACCCCTACCACCCTTTCGGTCAACTCGTTTAAAAAGGCAGCCAGCGCCATGCCACCGACGAAAATCAAAAGCACGTTATCCGCGCCAACCCAATGTGCCACACTTCCCGTCATGAGGCTGCCGAGAGTTGTCCCGAGTACCCCGCCGGCGGTAATCAGGGTGTAGAGCCTTTTGGATTGCTGAGTTGTGAATAGATCACTCAAAATATCCCAGTATAAAATCGGCAAGATTGCTACGGCCAGGCTCTTAAGGATGTAAAGGATGGGGTAGATCAGGGGGATTCCAAGGGGCAGCAGTCCACGAATTAGACCAATGGAGACCGCAAAAAAAAGGAACAGGCCAGTAAAAACCCGGATGGTGCTCATGCGATTCATGAGAAACCCGACTGCGTTTGCAAAACCGAAGGTTAGAACGGCCTCAATCAAAAAAATAGTTGGCAGGGATTCCACTCCATACCGCTTTAGGAAGACGGTTTGCGCAAAATTATTGAGTAGAATGCTGCTTGTGCTCATGACAAGCTGAATCGCTGTGACCCAAAGCAGGAGCTTCACCTCCTCGGGGTAAACCCTTAGGATCCTTTGAAGGAAAAAAGTGGGTTCTTGCCCTGTTTGTAGCAGGCTGTGACGACTTGTAAGTATGGATGGAATACGGTTTAGCATAATATGGCCCTTAATATGCAGATTCGCCTTTTTGATTTTCACTTTTCGACGACAATAAATCAAGGTTTAATCAAGGCTTGAAAGGGAATACTAATCTATGTTATAGAGAAATGTACATCTTACGCGCTATTGCGCTATGACCTTATACCAGCGGTACTCTCATACGGATAGGTCTCGAACCTGAACACCTCCCGCATTAGAAGGGCAAAGGCACAGGCTTATAACGCCACGAATGCTCCTATTTGAAATGCTATGAAACAGGTAACCTCTTGTGTGGGTGTACGCCTCATATTACGTGCTGAATTGCTTGTAAAATAGGGTTATTAGTATTTTTAAGTTGACTTTATGTGACAAATATACTATAGTTTGTCACATATGGAAACAAAGGGCGTCTCATCTGCAATAATTTCGGCTGT
>JAKLQB010000288.1 GCA_022013615.1 Desulfobacterales bacterium
GCGGGGTGTCAGCCGGCTTTCCGTCTCCTGCCGACGATTATATTCAAGGCCGTCTCGATCTCAACGAACTCATGATCCAGCACCCGGCCGCTACCTTCTTTGTGCGGGTGGCAGGGGACTCCATGATCGGCGCCGGCATCCACCATGACGACATTCTGGTGGTGGACCGATCCCTGGAGCCAGCGAGCGGCAAGGTGGTCATCGCAGTGGTCAACGGCGATCTCACGGTGAAATGGAAGAATCACAAGCCAGAGCCACGAGGATCGGCCTGTGGGCAGATCCCACGCCTATGCCACCTTGGGAGTGGAGACGCACAAAAAAATGACCGGATGAAATCAGAATAACTCCTTAAAGCTGTAGTTGCCTTGCCCCTAGTCCTCTTGCAAAAATCCGCCAAAGATAGTCCGTGTAGCCCAACTATAAGGACAGTAACGATCAGTGTTTCAGTAAGTCGCATAGGATTCGGTTACAAATATCATACTAAAGATAATATATTATTAGTATAATACTTGTATCATACTACTAATAATAGTATACAGAAACTATGTGCAATAAGGATTTACCCTTACATAAAGTGATGATCCCTGGCTTTAGGTGCTGCCGGTGTGGACATCTGTGGGTTGCGCGGAAGAGGACGAGCGAACCTACGGTTTGCCCTAACTGTAAAAGCCCATACTGGAACAGGGCAAAAAGAGGCAAAGGAGCTAAGTCATGAGCCAGCTCCTCCTGGATTCGCTCAAGGCTTTTGGAGCGACAGAAGATGAAATCTTGCTGTTCAATGCCTCAGACTATCTTTCGTTAAACTATTTGAATCTCATAGCCTCTGATGTGGCTCCACATCTTCCCGAAGGCGTCATCTTGTCTGATGGCCGCCCCGTCATGTATTTCATTGATGAGACAAATTTAGCCTTAGATGCGCAACAGCGATTAGACCAAACACAAAAAGCAATCAATGTCCTGGCCTGTCGTGGAGAGACGGCGGTTTTGGCGGTAGTATCGCATGGACAACTAATGGTATACCCTGTGAATCCCGGCGAAAATATTGGAGAGGGTCTCACGGTCACAAAACATGATGATTATTCGTCGGGGTTTATTAGAGATCTGATTGAGGGGGCGTTGCCAACAAAAGCTGCTGACCACCTATACAGAAAGAAGGCCGGAAACGGTGTAGATGATTTGCTGTTTTCACTTTTGATGAATGTTGGCAAGGATCTTAACGCAACAAATACGCTGAAAGGGCAACATGAAACCATATTGGCCCTAGTAGGCAGAGCACTGCTGACACGTTTTTTGGTCGATCGTGATATTATCACAACAGATACTTTCCCTGAACTTTTCTCAACATGCCTTGCAGATAACTGTTTTTCTACCCCTAAAAGTGCGGCACTAACTAATGCCTGGCTTGACGAGACATTTAACGGCGACCTATTACCATTACCTGCATTTAAGAATGAATATGCGGTCTGGTTTGCAACTCTCGATGCAGATGTATTCAGGAAACTGTCGTTTATCATGGGCCACACCAATGAATACGGCCAACGACCACTTCCTGGGTTTATCAATTTCGCCCATGTGCCCGTTGGCTTATTAAGTGAGGTATACGAGAGATATGCCCACGAAAATCTTGAAGAACATATTCGCTTTAGTGCAAAAAAAGAAAGTATTCATTATACGCCAAGACATATTGCGGAATACATGTTGTCGCAGTCATTCGATGCGGTTACCACAGCCTCACCGCATTTAGCCAGAGTTTTAGACCCCTCTTGTGGCGCTGGTGTATTTGTTGTGTTGGCATTTAGGCATTTGATCGCAGAACATTGGAAGGCCACTGGAACTCAACCTGACACATATAAGATCAGAGATATACTCTATGACCAAATCACTGGCTTCGACATTAACAAGGCGGCACTAACTCTCGCGGCTCTGGGACTATATTTATCTGCCCTAGAGCTTGACCCTGAGCCTTTGCCTACATCAAAACTCAAGTTCAAGTCAAATCTGATTGGGAGCATTTTACATTGCGTTAGAGGCAAAGATGAGCCATGGAGCGAGACTCCGGCAATTATGGGGAGTCTTGGAGAATCTGTCAGTGACGATCATTTGGGAAAATATGACATTGTAATAGGTAATCCCCCCTGGTCAAGCTTTCCTACGGAGATGGGCAAAAAACTCTCAAATGTTGTTCGGAGCGTTGCATTAAAACGCGATCCCGAACGCCTTGCTGGAATAGCCAAAAATCACAACAACCCTGATCAGGTTCCGGACCTACCATTTATTTGGAAGAGTATGGAATGGGCAAAACCAGGTGCAACCATCGCTTTTGTTTTACATGCACGAGTTCTGTTTAAGAATTCACATGTTGGGATCAAGGCAAGAGAGGATTTGCTCAAAGCATTAAATGTAACCGGAATCCTTAATGCCGCAGATTTACGAGAATCAAATGTCTGGACGAGAATTAAGGCTCAGTTTTGCCTACTGTTCGCTAAAAATGATATGCCAACCCAGTACAATTATTTCCACTTTATTAGCCCAAAGTACGAGAAGGAACTAAATGAGCATCAAAGGCGAATAAGGGTAGACTACCAGAGCGCGGAACCTGTTCAGGCAAGCGCGATTGAGCAAAGGCCGTATCTCTTAAAAACACTATCTCAAGGAACAGCGCTTGATGTTGGAGTTATAGATCGAATCACCTCATTTGTTATAAATGGTCAGGCTATACCATTAGATCAATATTGGGCGAATAGTGTTGGCCCAGAAAGAACAGGGACTGGGTTTCAGACCTCATCGACAAAAGAAGATGCATCTTTTCTGATTAATATGGGTGCTGCGATATTGTCAAAAAAAGATAACGCAGACTACATCATCGATACTTCATCTCTTTGCCCATTCGATATTCCAAGGCTTCATCGTACCAGAAAGAAAACCATTTATGAACCACCATTGGTACTTATAAACAAAGCTATCGCTGCTGACAAAAACACTGTTTCAGCCAGGATATCTCTGGATAAACGACCAATAGCATTTAATGAGTCCTTTTATGGTTACAGCACATGCGGACACCCATCCGCAGAAACATTAGCCAAATATCTGTTCGCCATTTTCAATAGCGACCTACTTCTTCATTACACATTAATGACCAGCTCTCAGTACGGCATCGAAAGAGAGGTAGTCCACAAGGCTGATGTGGACAGCTTCCCAATCATACCGCTCGAATTGTTATCCGACGATCAGACCTCTCAAATTGAACACACCTTTGATTCATTTAAGCTGAGACCGACCCCCGACAAACTCAATCAACTTGTATATTCAATTTATGGACTAAGCGAATACGACCAACAGGTTATCAGAGACACACTTTCAGTGGCTTTGCCTATCGCGTCATCAATAAAAAGAGCTCAGCAGGGCGTCTCGAATAGTGAGATTGAGTCATTTTGCACCGAGCTATTAACTACTTTAGATCCTTATGTTGTTCGGAGCAGAACAGATGACTCCCGGTTCCACTCGTGGCGCTTCATAAGCATATCAACTAACAGCACTTTTGATGAACTGAGAGACAAAGACACCTTTGTCGAAATGGCGAACAATTCTGGGGCAAGCAGAATTCTGATTATCTCAGAGAACAACTTGCACATTGGAATGCTGAACCAATATCGCTACTGGACCCCGAGCCGGGCAAGATTGCTCGCTCTCCAGCTTCTCAGGGATAATTGTGATTTTCTGGAGAAAAAATAATTGTCCTCACTTTCGACATCTAAGTCACTAACTTCATTTTCGTTCCCTCAGTGGGGGAGAACCGAGCTAATTTGTGTCGAAAAGGCGACAAAAAGAGCATGGTGCAATGTCGCACATGAACACTCGGGTCGCCTGAGCTCTTATAGCGAGGAAGAGATAACAACTATTCTCCGCGATGAAGTCAGCAGGATAATGGAGAGTAATATCATACCTGGGTTTAACAAAGCCAAATTTGAAACACTTGTGAGAGGGGCAAAAGCTGCTAACTTTAATGGCATTCACATCGAAAAAGCACCAGACCTAACGCTCCGCCGGCAAAGTCTTCACCCAGGCATTGCTAACAACTATTTTGACGCGCTCTTTATTGAATGTAAACTTATCGATAGAGGAAAAACACCGCTGAAATATATCGAAGAGGGGATCAAACGTTTTGTGATTGGCGATTATGCTTGGGCCATGCCTCACGCGATGATGCTTGCTTATGTAAGAGATTCCAAGACACTTCCCGATAGCCTAATGATTTCCTACAAACGAAACAAAAAAAAATCTGATGTTTTAATGTGTGAACCGATAGACAACCGATGCACCCCTGATTCAGATTCCACCCCCCCACAAACCCACAAAACTAAACACGCACGCCCCTGGAAACACAAAGACTATGGATGGCCCGGAGACATTGAACTCTTTCACATATGGTTCACCTGTTGACCTCATCCTCTAATTGCAAACAATCAAGCTAGTATTTTACTTAAGGTAGAGGCGACCAAACTTACACCAATTTTTTCAGCGACACTTACAGTCCACTCCCCTGTCTTAGATAATAATTCCAGAACCTTTGCCCCATTACCATTCTTCGCCTCAATTTCAGCACCAGCTAAAATTCCAAGCTCCATATGCTGCTCTGGGGTTTCTGCCAACCTAGCCATGTGAAGACGTAATTGCATAAGTTGCCCCGAAAGTAACGTTAAATCAATACGATCATTATTCTGCCATAATTGATTAAACGTCATGTCATGAGCATGCGCATTAGGGCCTTGCGCCCCAACCTGCTTAGCGTTGTACTGATCTCCCATATTAATTCCCCCATTGAAATAATAAATTTTCCCAGCATTAATTGTCGTATTGCGTGCATTAGCACTAAAACGGTTATAAAATAATCCTAACTCTGAAATATTTCTACTTGTTCTTTCACATGCAGAACAAAATATATCATCCCATTTCCCATTTTCCCTCCAAATCATAAGTTCGCATGGGTTCTGATTTTCAATATATTCCAATAAACTTCTTTTCTTCAACTCTTGTAATATATATTTATATGGGATATTAATCTCATTATTACTTATATTATAATTAGATTCCAAGAAATTCAGGTTAGTAACTATTGAAGCCCCAAGCTCATCAACATAACTTTTAAAGTATGACGGATTTATAATCGAGTACAATTCATTTTCTACAGAAATATTTTCAATATTCCCAAGAAACAACAATGATGAAACGTTTGGGACGATAAACGCCCTATCACCCAAGCTGCTAGGGATATCACCCCATCTATCTTCAAACTTGCTGTCTATTTCTATTCCAGCATACTTCGAGAAAGAACTCCCGACATCTTTTTCGTGAAGTAATTTCACCCATGAATTTGAAATATCTTGTGTAGCACTACGCTCTCTCCTCCGAAATGGAAATTGAACGCCTTTTTCCAAAGCGTCTGCGTACAACTTTTGATGCCCAGGCCTATTGGCATATTGAATTATTTTTTTCCCGCAAAATTCCGTAAAACTACGCGCATTCCCAATTAGCTCAATAACGCCAAACGGAACTAGCTCTATAAATTTATTCAATATCTCATGACAGATAGTCGACTCAACATAAACGGCCGCCGGAATAATTGTAGTATCCGACGATAACAGTGAAAATCTGGTCGCAAAACTTGCTTCTTTAAATATTTGACGAGGAAATTTAGATACTGCTTTCTCCTCCAAATAATGGATATCAAAAAAATGCAAAAATGTTTTTCCAATTGGCACCATACAATATTCTAAAACAATCTTGGCTGTATGTTAATCTTGCATGATCGATGATAGTCACTGACCAACCTAGACAATGAACCATGCAACGAAACCGCTCTCCACGAAACTAGTTCATCCATATAGACATTAGGAATATCATTTAATAGAAATATTTTTTTTCGTTGCGTAAATGCGATAGCGATCTCCGCGAAAGTATTTGGACCAATATAATTGTCTATTTCATATTTTTTTGGATTTACCACAAGAATCGCCCATGTTTTTGGACTTCTAATCTTTTTTAGATACCGAAAAGAAATTTGTCTCTTGTATATCTCAAATTGCTCTTTTGTTACAGACAACACAGCATCATCGTCTGCATTTGGAACAATTGACACAACATCATCAACGGACAATCTATCCTGAATAGCTTCAATTTGCATATATGAACTCATACTTCCACATATAACTACTCTATTAAACATAACTATATCTCTAACAATTTTATTTCTGCATCACAATATTCACTACTGTTTGCAGAAAAAATTTGACAAATTTTTGATTCATTTATTTTTTTTGACAACATATCTGAATTAACTATATGAGAAGATGGAATCTTTATCGGAATATCATCGGGAGCATCAGAAAAATAAATTGGCTGTCTTCTTTGAATTACACGACCTATCTCATAGCAAGTTGTTTTTCCAATATATCCTCCAGGGTTAACAACATAAACTACATCAGAATTAAAAATTCTTTCCAATGTTATAGTTTGAATCATCTCGTCAGAGTGACATGACGGATCACTTTCAAAACGCACAAAAGGTATATTGGGACAAATAATTTTGCTCCCTAATGGGCTGTTAACATAAATATTGTTATTACGAAATATTTGCACATTGGATAAGATAGTTTCATAAAACTGTTTAAAACTACCAATAATTGCAACAGATTTACTTTCTTTCATAAGTTATTCATTCGGTTTTATGACGCCACAACTTATTGCGACGACTTGGGGTCGTGAAACGGTGAAAAATTTTAGCCTTACTATTATCTTGCGCCAATGGAAGAAATTGAGAGGCAAGCTTGTCGGAGGATCATCCATGCCCGCACTTCACGTACCGAAAAATATCTTGTCTTGTCGGAGACTACTTGTCCAGAAAAAACTGACCCTCCCCAGATTTAGTGGACATCTGGTTATACTACAAGCTTGAAATAAGTCGCCGCGGACAGAACTGGGCTTTGAAAGCCAAGATTTACTAATCCAACCTAATTCACAAGCAACCCCATCAACGTCTTCGGCAACCAATAATGTATCTTCCCACTCAAAACAGCCATATCGCCACCTTGGATTTTCACCAACTGATCTTCCATGGACATCTTTCGTGCTTCCCGTCGCGGAACCCTGTGAAAATACCTTAAAGCCACTTCTATCAACTTCCGTTGATACTCTTCTCCCCCCTTTGTCCCAGCGGCCATCAATCCCATCATCTCTTGCTCAAGTGCCTTGCGCTGCTTTGGCCCGTCCTGCATTCGTGGTGACTTAGGCAACTCCAGTAACACATGGAACTGGTCGCGCAGAAAACAAACAAATCCGCTCAATGCGGCTCGTTGGCCGGGCGACTTTTGAAGATAATCTATTACTTCCTTCTGGGTCGGCAAACCGTGGCCGTTAGCCATTGTCGCTACCAACAATGACGCGGCAGGCCTCAAGGCCAACGGAATAGATGACTGCTTGATTCTCCCTTCCTGCAAACGCTCCATAAGAACCGCATGATAAAGGTCCAACATTTTCCTCGCCCTGCAACCGGGTTCAAATTTGCCTATTATCTTCACGATGCTCCCGTGAGCTGCGGCATTTCGCTTAGTCTCCTCATCAATCATTACCTTGCCCGTGCTTCCCAAGAA
>JAKLQB010000289.1 GCA_022013615.1 Desulfobacterales bacterium
ATTTCCCTAAACACAGTGTAAACAACACCCAGATCGAAAAGCAGAATACATCTGCCTCAACTGCAGTGCCCCAATTTGCAGTGATTGTGCTGAGGAGATTAGGCCGGGGGGTTATCATTGTTTTCGGTGCGCGATGCTCCAATCTGTCTCTGAAGTAGACTCCGACTTAAAAGAAAAGCAGCAAAATGGCACTGAGAAAAGTTTTATACAAGATGTTGTGGTATGCCTTACATATATGGAACCCGAATGACAATTAACAGGTAAACCCCGGTGTTTAGGCCATTACAACATATAGCATTTTTCGCTTCTGCCCAATTCAATTCGCCGGTCTATGCTCTTGCCATAAGGCGCTTTCCGATCGTATATAATCTCTGCAAAAATTGGAAACTAACTGTTTGAAAATTTTTACTTTTTATTTCTCCACTGAAATAGATGCCCGCGGTTCTCTGTATTTTTTGAAAACGGAGATCGTTAGTTTAGACCAAAGCCACAGTATCTAAGAATTACGAGCGTTATATAGGAAACAGGGCATCCCGTTTGAGTGAAAATATGCGAAGAGCTAAACTAAAAGGCAGGAGCACAACCCGTTGCTAATAAATGGAAATAGGGGCGATATAGAATCTCCCCTATTCCCTGAATTGCCTATTTTAGGTCACAAAAGGGCTAAATTACCACCCCCATGTAAGGTACTGATGTATGGAATCGGAGGCCGCCCTCCCTGCCCCCATGGCCAGAATGACCGTGGCTGAACCGGTTACAATATCTCCACCGGCCCAGACGCCTTTTTTGGTGGTCTTGCCTGTCTCAGGGTCGGTAATGACATAACCCCACCTGTTCAGTTCCAACCCTTCTGTGGACTGGGTTAAAAGAGGATTGGACCCTGCGCCTACCGCAATAACAGCCAGGTCACATTCTAATTGAAATTCAGAGCCCTTGATAGGTACCGGACGGCGCCGTCCGGATTCATCCGGTTCCCCCAATTCCATCTTAAGGCACTCCATTCCCGTTATGCGGCCATTTTCATCTCCAATGAACTTGGTCGGTGCGGTCAGGAGGTAGAATTCAATGCCTTCCTCTTCTGCATGATGGATTTCAGCGGCTCGAGCAGGCATTTCCTCACGGGAACGACGGTAAATGATTCGCACCACGTCTGCACCCAGACGCATGGCGGTCCGTGCCGAATCCATAGCTACATTTCCGGCCCCGAACACGGCGACGTTTTTGCCCTTGGCAATGGGGGTGTCATATTCGGGAAATAGATACGCCTTCATAAGATTGGACCTGGTCAGGTACTCATTGGCTGAGTAGATACCTATGAGGTTTTCACCCGGTATGTTCATAAAACGCGGCAGACCGGCGCCTACGCCAACGTAGACGGCATCATATCCCTGTTCAAAAAGTTCATCTATGGATACGATCCGCCCCACTACTGTGTTACATTCCAGTTTTGCGCCAAGCCGTTCAAGGAAATTCACTTCTGAAAAAACAATCTCTTTGGGAAGTCTGAATTCGGGAATACCATATACAAGGACGCCACCGGGCTTGTGAAAGGCCTCGAATATTGTCACGTCATGGCCCTTGAGAGTTAGGTCTCCGGCTACGGTCAACCCTGATGGACCGGATCCTACTACAGCCACCCGTTTTCCAGTGGTCATGGCCTTTGGGGGCAGTTCCCCAGTACCATGCTCGCGCTCGAGGTCGGCAACAAAACGCTCCAGATTACCAATGGCTACCGGTTCTCCTTTCTTGGCGAGGATACATACGCCCTCACATTGGTCTTCTTGCGGACAAACCCTGCCGCACACAGCCGGAAGGCCGTTTTTTTCCCATATTTTGCGAACGGATTTGGTGAATTCACCTTCCTTGATGAGTTTTATAAATGCTGGGATATCTATAGATACTGGGCATCCTGGAACACATGTGGGCTTCTTGCATTCAAGGCATCTTTCAGCCTCCTTCATGGCCAATTCCTTGGAATACCCGAACGGAACCTCATCAAAATTCCGTCTTCTAATGTCAGGCTCCTGTTCCGGCAGTGGTTGTCTGGGAATTTTTTCTTTTTTAACTTTTTTTTCTGCCATACTATCCTCCATCAAACCTATCCAAAATCATTAATAAATGTTGCTGTAAAAGTCTGAAAATAATTAACGAATAAAGTTTCTACCTGGGCCGGGAATCTGGAGTGATGAATTCGGACAGCCTCCTAAGCCAGCTTACATTCGCCCTTATATTTCTCATAGGCAGTGGCCTCTTCCGCTGTATAGGCCTGAAGGCGCTGCATTAACTCTTCAAAGTCAACTTCATGCCCGTCAAATTCAGGGCCATCTACACAGGCAAACTGGGTCTTTCCTCCTACACTCACACGGCAGCAACCACACATACCGGTCCCGTCGACCATTATGGCATTAAGGCTAACAAGGGTTTTGACCTTGAATTGTTCAGTAACCTTGCACACGAATTTCATCATTGGCACAGGCCCGATTCCCACCACGAGTTTTACATCTTCCTTCTCCAGGACCTCCTTGAGCACATCGGTAACAAACCCGTGATGGCCGTAAGATCCGTCATCCGTGCACACATGCAATTCGTGGGAGGCTGCTGCCATTTTGTCCTCCAGGATCAGAAGATCCTTGGTCCTTGCGCCAATAATGGCAATTACATTGTTGCCGACCTCCTTGAGTCCACGCGTAATGGGATGCATGACGGCAACGCCCGTACCTCCTCCCACGCAGACCACGGTTCCCACTTTCTCAAGGTGAGTGGCTTTGCCCAAAGGGCCAATCACATCCTGGAACTTATCCCCCACCTGAAGGGACTTGAACAGGGCCGTGGTTTTTCCGACAATCTGATATATTATCGTAACGATGCCTTTTTTTGGGTCGGTTTCAGCCATGGTGAGTGGAATGCGCTCCCCGGTTTCATTGGCTTTCAAGATGACAAACTGCCCCGGTTTCGCCTTTTTGGCGATCAGGGGCGCGCTGATCTCATTTAGGACGACCGTGCCATCGGCCATTTCCTGGCGTTTCAAAATCTCAAACATTATGTACCTCCAAACTGTAAAGTCAAATTTACCGAAACCCGTTTACCATACCCCTTGAGGGCTGTCAAAAGAAAACTCCCGGTATTACGATTCAAGATTTGCCAAAGATGGGATCTATTGTTACATTTATACTTCTTCTGTGCTGGCCGGATCTTTGGCCAGAATAAGCTCCACACCAGCCTCCTTCATCAGGTCACGCACTGCACGCAAGAGCAACTGCCCACCCGACCAGAAAACAAAGACAGAAACCGCCCCGGCAGCCCATCGATCTAAGCGCAAGCCAAAATATGCGCCTATCAAGCTCATTACGACCACAGCCGTGGAGAGCCCGCCTGCAAGATAGTCCCTGGCATCGGCCTCCAGGGCAATGGAATGAAGCCTCATTCCGGAGCGAAGCTGGTAAAGGCCAAAGGCCAGTATGATGTTGATGCAAACCGAGATCGCCGCCCTTTTGCGGGCCCGTTTGATATCCGTCCTGCTGGCATCAACACCATCTTGTGCTGTTTTCAATGGTTCCAACGCCTGCTTTTGAGAATAATTTTTCCATGTTTCTTTATGCGATAATTCTTTTCCATAAGTTGAAAAAAAAGGTTTTAAAGTGTATAATTCAATTAATTTTCGATATAGATATAAGGAATCCAGTTTGGCAGATAAGGAAAAAAAGAGCAAGCCAAAGGCCAAAGAACATTCTTTGACCAGTTGGTTGAAAATTAAATTTCTGGGAAAAGGCGAAGGCCCCGGCCCTGTTGATACCCAATTCCTTACCGATCTTTCAGACATAAAGACAATTGGACGATATGAGATCGTAAGTCAAATAGGGCAGGGCAGCATGGGTTTAGTTTATCTCGGCAGGGACCCCTATATTAAAAGAAATGTGGGTATTAAGATTTCCCGGCCTGCTGCTGATGTCGGCGAAGAAAAGGCTGAGAAATATCGCGAGAGATTCTTTATCGAGGCCCAGTCGGCTGGAAGACTTATGCATCCCAATATCGTCTCCATTTACGATGCTGGCATGCATAAAGATTTTTGTTACATGGCAATGGAATATATTGATGGCCCCACGCTCAAAACATTTTGCAAGAAGAACCAGCTATTACCCATGAGCAACGTTGTGGAGATCATGTTTATTGCATGCAAGGCACTTGATCATGCTCACAAAATGGGAGTGATTCATAGAGATATTAAACCGCTCAATATAATGCTCAAAAAATCAGGACATATTAAAATAACTGATTTTGGTATAGCCCAGATTAAATCGGAACAGATAGCTTCAAAAGGCATTGTTGGCTCGCCCAGTTATATGTCTCCGGAACAGATAAGACAAAAGCCAGTGGAAAATAGAACCGATATCTTTTCCCTGGGCTGTGTCTTGTATGAGCTTCTTACCGGGGAAATGGCATTCCCGGGAATGGATTATCTTTCTATTATGTATAAGATCATCAGGGAAGAACCGATTCCTATGGAAAAGATCCGCCCCGAATTGCCTGAAATATTAGTCAAGATAACCAACAAGGCTCTTGCCAAGGATCCCAACCAGCGTTATCAGACTTGTGAGGATTTGGCCTACGATCTGAGGGTGGCTCTGAGAGGACTACGGGAGACCACGAAAAGCACCAAGGCTGAAGATGTCTTTGACTATGTAAATAGCGTGTCTTTTTTTGAGAATTTTACTAAAGATCAGGTCAAAGAGGTCTTGAAATCAAGCAGTGTGTTCAAGGTCCTAAGAGGCGAGGCAATGGTGGCGGAAGGGGAAATTAAAGATTCATTTTTCATTCTCCTTAGTGGCAAGGCGGTGGTTCAGAAAAATAATAAGAATATCGCTGCGATCTCCAGGGGTGAATGCTTTGGTGAGATGGCCTATTTGAGTGGTCAGGCACGGGCAGCAACAGTTTTGGCTGAAACAGATTGCATTCTAATGGAAATAAGTGCTACCCTGCTGGACAGATCTTCGGAAACCGTACAGCTTCTTTTCTTAAAGAGCTTTGCCAAGAACCTGATTCAGCGCCTTTCCAAAAGTAATATTAAGGAATAAGGTTACTATTCGGGTATCTCTTTTTTAGACAGGATAACCCCGCGTTCCGCGGGGCAGGCATGGATAAACAAGAATCTATTTTTAAGTCATAAACAAGATCTTATTGTAATAGTCCCGTAAATCACATAAGATATCCTGGTATTAAGCCCTAAGGATAAATCCCCAATACGGAATTAAGATAAATCTCTTTGGGGTTTTTTTAAATGTGAAATGAGTATCTAAAAATTTCAAATCAATCGGGGGTCGGGTTTAACCAAACTATAATAGAAAGATTTAACTCAATCACTTACCCATATAGCAAGGAACGGTCTATCAGGATATTTAAAGGATTTACAGGAATAAAAAAAACAAGTAAATCCATGCCTGCCCCGCGCATGGCGGGGTTATCCTGTCAAATAAATACCAGTTACGAAATCAGTCATCTGGCCGCCTCAGTTAGAACCTCTGAGACCAGGCTTACAAGTCCCCAAATAGCATCTGCAGCAAGGTGATGCTCGATAGATCGGTCAAACAGGATGGAAAGGCGTGGATCGAACTCGTCGTCTCCCGCCCAAAACAGGTAGTAAAGGGGCACCTTTGGGAAGACCAGGAATTTATACGCAGCATCGGCCAAATCAAGGCTTTCACCTCCAAGATCTCCTGCCGCTTTTTTGAAACCATCAAGATCATTTCCGTACAGCTTCAACAGGGGCTTGACCTTTAGTTCGTGGGGCCCCGTGAAGAAATGAGCGCTTTTAAGTTCCTGGACACTGACCATTTTCTGGCTTATGGGTTCAGGCCCCGCATTGAGTAAATACACGAGACAGACCAATTCCAGAAGGGGATTGTCAATGCGTTCCCATTGGCCATGGCCCTGACGACACACTGAGCGGTTTTGCATATCAACCAGGAGATATTCCTTCAAAAACGGAAGGAGCAACCCCACATGGGGATAGTTTTTAGCCCCGGCATTCGCACAGATCGTTTCAATATCACACTGCCCAAGGTCTTCCCAGTACTCGGCAGGCACCTTGAAGACATCGCCGGATGGGGTCTTTGCCGGAGGTGCTTCATTACGTCGCCTTTCCTGCATGTTCAAAAATCCCTGGCTGAAAGGATAAGGTCCTGTTCCGAATTCGTCACACGGGAACCTGTCACAATCCCTTAAACAGTACTCAATATGTTTTTTTAGGGCACATGCAAGGATGGGGCATTTCGCACCGAAATCTTCTCTTGTGCGGTAGCCTTGTTTTGGGCCTCCCGACTTCTGCCCGGTCCGCACGTGGAGCAGATCCCCAGAACACGCAACCCGCAAACGTCACAGTTTATTCCGCAAGCTCCAGTAGCCATGTTATTACTGGCCCTCCGTAACACTTATGAAGCTTTTATGACAGCTGGGTTCGTAACACCTAACCTGCCTCATAATCTGCATAGGGTCCTTGATCTTTACATAGTTCCGTTATAAGTTCAAGCTCTTATGCCCTTAGTCGCAACCCATAAAATTATGTTGAAGGTTAGAAAATATAATCGTAATATGCCAAAAATTCGAAGGTGGAATGATATATGCTCAATGAATGTAAACGCATAAGGGATATATTAGATGCTCAAATAGATATAATAGAGCGTCATGTAGATCAACACAAATGGTTCCAGCAAATAGAAGATAGAAATGAAGCTATTAGTGATTTTATTGAAAAATATGGGTTTATAATGAGAGAATTTTACTGTTCTCGGATCTGCGAGGACAGGTTTAGTTGTAAGCTTGCACAGGCGTACAATCCAAAATAGGTAAAATGAGCTGCATGATAGCGTTCATCATAAGTGCAAGATAATTGGGATTACGTTAAAGGCTAATTAGAATGATCTCCACCTTTATCTCAACTCTCTCAAAGGGATTATCCCTGCCGTCTCTTGGCAGGGAAACGATCTTATCGACCACATCCATTCCCTTGGTTACCTCACCAAAGACGGTGTATTTTTCATCTAACGAAGGGACATCGGAAACACAGATAAAAAACTGTGAACCGGCGCTATCCGGGTGCGAAGACCTTGCCATTGACAAGATTCCCCTTTTATGGAGCTTGGAACTGAATTCCGCTTTCAAGCCATAACCTGGACCACCTGTGCCATGCCGGGCTTTTTCGTGGCTCCTTGAATTGGGGTCTCCTCCCTGTATCACAAAGCCAGGAATAACCCTGTGAAAAATGGTTCCATCATAAAAACCCTTCTTTGCCAATTCCATAAAACTGTTTACATGATTCGGTGCCAGTTTTGGGGAAAATCTCAGGGTTATGTCACCAAAATCTGTATGTATTATGGCTTTTGACTCTTCCATTACCTTGATCTCTCCCTGGGTGAAAGTCTTGCTGCGCACTTCTCCTGGAAACCCTTGAGAGACAGTCACAAGTAACAAAAGCAGCAGGCCCACAAAGGCTACAATCGCATTCTTCATAAAGTTCCTCCTCTATTCTGTTTTCAGGCCATCTTTGTTTTTCGAGGGCATTGTAGGAAAAAGACGGGTGTGGGTCAATAAAATATCTTTGCCCTCCAAGCCTTTCATTCCAGAATCAAATTATGAAGAAAGCCATTAGGTAAAATGCGTTGGGTTTCGTTTACAATCAACCCAACCTGCAATTTTAAAAATATTCTCCATGATTTAATAGTGGGCAAGCGACTTCTACAGGCCCTTACTGTGAAGAATTACTGCTTTTTCTGCATTCTTCTTGCAATACAAATGATTTTCTGTCTAAAATACTAAATAGATTGTGATTTTAGCAAGTTGGGTGAATATAGTTTTTGATGATAAGACTGATTGATTTGTGATTTCTTAAGCGGTGTAGTCCCGCTTAGACTGGATTACAAAATCCCCCTCGATCCCCCTTTATTAAAGGGGGAAGTGAAAGCCCTCCCATTTTTAACGGGGAGATATAGGGGATTTCTTAGAGCTTTTGGCTCTATTGGGGTGACAAAGATAAAAGATATGATGGAGAGAAATAAGCTTCTAATCTTAGCCAGGGATCCAACGCGATATGCTGAGTTGATTAAAAAGGTTGGTTTTACTGGTCTTGAGCTTGTTGTTTTTGATTCTGTCGAGGAGTATAAGAAATACGTTGAAATTTAAGGAGATACACATGTTTAATAAATGGAAGAAAAGGTTATCACTGTTTTGGCGGGGGTGGGGATGTAGTATAGTTATCGCCCTGTTGATCGCGACATCTTTTAAGTCAGCCATAGCGGATTGGAATGATGTCCCCACGGGATCAATGAAACCGACCATTTTAGAAGGAGACCGTATTTTTGTGAACAAACTGGCTTATGATCTGAAATTTCCTTACACAACCTGGCACCTGGCGAGCTGGGATGATCCGAAACGAGGAGACATAGTAGTCTTCTTTTCACCAGCAGATGGTAAGCGTCTGGTCAAACGCATTGTGGGTGTTCCGGGAGACGCAATCGCAATGCTGAACAACCAGCTTTTGATCAATGGAAAAGCCGCGGAGTATGAAACACTCGATCGAAAAATTATTAACCAGATCGCACCTCACGAGCAATTGAATCACCTCTTTTTTGGTGAAATTATTGCGGGACAAACACATCCGGTGATGATTACACCTACGCGACCATCCTTTCGTTCATTTGCCCCGGTGATCGTTCCGGAAAGACACTATTTTTTAATGGGTGATAATCGGGACAACAGCGCGGATTCCCGATTTTTTGGATTTGTTGAGCGCAAACAGATTGTGGGCCGTGCCACCGCCGTGGTGATATCACTTAAACCTGATGAATACTACCTTCCCCGGTGGGAGCGTTTCTTCCAGAAATTACTGTAGGTCTTAAGCCCAGGATGGTTTTAGATAGAAAGATAGCCTTCATTGACCTCCGAGATGGTTCCATCGAGATTACCCCTTTATCTTTAGATCTTCGGGGGAAATTTCTGGGTGGGAGGGGGATAAATATGTATCTCCTTTCCAGGTACTACTCTTCCAGTCTGGATCCATTTTCCCCGGAAAACCCGCTCATCTTTGGGGCCGGACTCCTTACAGGTACTCTCGGTTTTGGCTCCCGCATCAATATCACCGCCAAATCACCGGAATCAGGCCATCTTGGAGACTCCAGTATGGGTGGTGAGTTCGGGGCTGAACTGGTCAAAGCAGGACTGAGCCATCTGGTAATTACAGGCAAGAGTAAAAATCCGGTATATCTCTTGATTAGAAACGGCGAGATAGAGATTCGCGATGCTCAAAAGCTGAAAGGCCTTGATACGGTTGAAACACAGAAAAGAATTCGTATCGAGTTGGGGGATGAAAAAGTCCGGGTCGCCTGTATCGGAGTGGCCGGTGAGAACCTGGTAAGATATGCCGCCATCCGTTCTGGTATGAAAAATGCTGCCGGGAGAACCGGGATGGGCGCTGTTATGGGTTCAAAGAATCTCAAGGCAGTGGCAGTCAGGGGGACTCTGGATATCAGGATTTCAGAGCCGGAGAAGTATTTGAGGTATTATCTCAACACCCTGAAGAAATTAATGGAGACAAAATGGGCCCAGGCCCTTGGGAAATTCGGTACTCCGCTCCTCTTTAAATACGCCAATGCCATGGGCATTTTGAGCGTCCGCAATAATCAATTAACTACGGTCGGCGATCGAGGTCACCATTTGGAGGCCGAGGCATTGGAACCCTATTCCACTGGCATGCTTTCCTGTTTTGCTTGTCCTGCCCACTGTCGCCATCGATTTTCCATAGAAGAAGGCAGGTATAAAGGGACAAAAGGGGAGGGGCCGGAGTATGCCTCCATAGGTTCATTTGGGACCAAACTGGGAAATCTTGATCTTGAGAATATCATTTACGCTGTTGAACTGTGCAACCACTATGGCCTTGACACTATTTCAACAGGATCGTATATCGCCTGGGCAATGGAACTATACCAAAGGGGTATTATTGATCAGGAAAGGACAGGGCTCCCATTGGTCTGGGGAGATGGAGATTCTGTCATAGAACTTATCCACCGGATTGCAAATAGAAAAGACTTCGGAGATGTTTTAGCAGAAGGCCCGTTTGCAAAAAAGGTCTTCGGTGAAGCTTCTCATGATTATCTCCTCGAAGTAAAAAATTTTCCTATCGAGATGACCGACGAAAGGCTCGCAAAAAGCTTCGCCCTTGGTATGGCCACGTCCACCAGGGGGGCCTGCCACATGAGGAGCCGTCCGTCCCTGGACATCCTGGGGCTTCCCGAGGAAGTCCTGAAGAAGATTTACGGAGGTTCGGTCAACAATAATTTTTCCTCCTACTCGGGGAAGGGAAGGATGGTCTGGTGGCATGAACTCCTAAATGCGGTCTCTGATGCCCTGGGTGTCTGCCGTTTCCTCACTGTTTTTTCAAGCCCTCACGCTCTCCAATACAGGCAATTTTCCAGGTTAATTTCCCTATCCACCGGTCTCAACCTTAGGGCAAAGGACCTAAAGACCATTGGAGAAAGGATCTATACCCTGGAAAGAATGATGTTGATCAAAGATGGCTTCTCACGTCATGAGGATACCCTTCCCGAAAGGTATTTCAGTGAACCTGTCCCGGAAGGGCCTGCCAGGGGGGAAGTCATTTTGCGGGAGGAGTTTGACAAAATGCTGGATGAATACTATCGGCTCCATGGCTGGGACCAGAATGGTGTTCCAAAAAGGACTACTCTGAAAAGACTTGAAATTGATAGATGAGAATCAAGGTTGATAAGAAAAAGTGCAGCGGCTGTCATCTCTGCGAAATGGTGTGTTCTCTCTTCCACTTAGGAGTGATAAATACGGAAAAATCGGCCATTCGTATCCAGAAGGATGATCTTGATTCAAGTCAAAATATCCCCATTCTTTGTAATCAGTGCAAAGAGATGAAATGCCTGAATGGGGAAGAGGTCAGGGAGGGGTTTGAGAAAAAGAGATTCATCTGGGATAGAAAAAGGGCGGAACGATGTCCTTTCGATGCCTTGACGGTATTTGGTGAGAATGCTTATCACTGTGACCTGTGTGGGGGAACCCCCCAATGTGTCAAGGTTTGTACTCCCAAAGCGCTACGCATTTCAAAAAGCAGGATTCAGTTCCCTGCAATGAGCCTTCTGGCCTGCCTAACGGCCTCTGTGGCATCATCCCCGTAGCCATCAGCGCCGATCTTTTGCGCAAAGGCGGCATCTACCGGGGCACCTCCTACGATCACTTTTACGTTGTTTCGCAATCCTTTTTTTTCCAGTGCCTCAATGACCTTTTTCATCTCAGGCATTGTGGTAGTTAAAAGCGCAGAGAGTCCGAGTATCTCCGGCTTTACCTGTTCCACCTGTTCAATAACCTTTTCAACGCTCAAGTCCACTCCCAGGTCGACAACATTGAATCCAGCCCCTTCCAACATCATGGTGACAAGGTTTTTTCCAATATCGTGCATATCGCCTTTTACCGTGCATATGATTATTGTTCCTTTTGATTCCCTTGCATCACCCTGCAAAAGAGGCTTTATGATATTTAACCCCTTTTTCATGGTCATGGCAGAGACGAGCATCTCCGGAACAAATATCTCACCGTCGGCAAATTTCTGGCCCACAATATCCATTGCGGCAATCATGGCATCGTTTATTATTGAATCCAGGCTTACCTCTTCCTTCTTGATCGCTGCCTTGACTAAATCTTCTATCTCTTTGTGTTTTCCACCAATAATAACATCTTTAATCTGTCTTAGATCATTGCTCATTAACCTTATCCTCCCTTATTGTAAAACTACCGAAGCTCCGCCTCAAACCGACGAGTTTAGGAAAATAGTAATCGATTGCTTGAGTCGAAGAGATACTGGTTGCTTGATGCTGGGTAAATAAAAGAAGCATTACTCTTCTATCCAGTATCCAGAGACCAGCATCCAGTATCATATGTTAACTATTAGTAATCACGTGGTATTACAAAAACTCGACACAAATATTAAGATCGTGATCTATAATAGACGGCTAATATCCTTCCCGAACGGCCGTAACAATTGCTTTCAAGTTTTCCAAAGGCGTGGCCAACGGTATAGCACATTCCGGCCCTATGATGTTGACCCCGGCATCGATGGCATAACGGGCCTGCGTATAGGCATCATCAGGTGTCCCCTGGTAGAGCACCTGGGCGTTGTTTATACATCCAGCAAGGGACATTAGATGCCCCACCTTTTTAACGACTGTCTTAGCGTCCATCTGCCATTCAAAGTGGTAGGCCTCGAATCCTGCCTCTGCAAAGAGATCAAGGCGATCGTTGCAGTTACCGCAGACATGGAGGATGAGAGGTCCCCCGATCTGTGGAGTGATCTCTTTGTGAAGAGGCAGAAGAAGTTCCTGGTAGTGTTTCGGGCTTGCAAGATCTCCTGTCACGTGGTCAGCAAGGCAGACAACGTCTGCTCCTGCCTGGAATTGGGCGTTAGCAAAAGCGATGGTTACCGGCATCAACTGGCGCATCATTTTGATAACCTTCTCATTCTCACCCATCCCAATCTGTAACAGAAAGTTCTGCGTGCCAGCCATATGGTAAGACAGGGTCCATGGGCCCATAACCTTGCCCATGATTGCCGCTTTGTCCCCAACGCTGCGTCTAAGGATGGAAAGGGCATCCAGAACCACACGCATGGAGGGTTTTTCAAGGATATTTTCAGGTATTTCAATATCGGAAAAATCAGCACAGGGGAAAGACTTGCCGTCCGGCATAGTGTCACGATCACCCCAATTTACATCGCATCCAAGGGCTGCCGATTCTTGATGCACACTGTATTCCGGCATTACAGTGTCAAAGCCCAGAATTTCATGACCCGCAAGGGCCAGATCAGCCATGGCATTAGCATTTAGATGGGCCTGGGGAAATGAAACCCCACAGGCATCCATGAGATCCTGGCAGACGATGGAGGTCGGGTTTCCTGCTGGAGGCCGATCGCCTTTTCTCCCATTATATAATGCCGACATGATCAAGTTATGACCTGTTGATTTCATAATTCATACCCTTCTGCCTGGATACTACAACAAACGCACTCTACGCTTCAACCAATTTGTCAAGAAAAACCGTAAGTTCTCAATAAGTCCGGGCAGCTCGACTGCTTCCCCCTTTTGCAAAGGGGGATCGAGGGGGATTTTTTTAGATTCAGCCCGGGCTTATTGAGAATTTACGAAAAACCCTCATTAACCGGAAATTTTAGCTCTGGCATTTTTCATGTTATCCTCTCCTGGGAGAAGGAGGCCCGGATGATGTATCGGGCCAGGTTCTCGATGGCCTCATCCTGACTAGCGGTGATTGGCTTCTCGTCAGTCCAATTCTTAAAGAAATTGGATTTTCAGCGGATGGGCATTCTTGTTAGCGGTTCAGATCTGTTTTTGGCCTCCTTAGAGAGAAAAAGGCCAAAGGTATGGCAGCACAACCAGCAGAACAGCCATGACCACCAGAGTGAGAGGCAACCCTACTTTGAGATAGTCGATGAATCGGTAACCGCCTGGTCCCATTACTAAAAGGTTGGCGGGATGGGATATGGGGGTCATAAAACTGGCCGAAGCAGCCATCGCTATGGCCATCATCAAGGCGTGTGGCGACGTTCCCATGTTGGCGGAAGTGCTTAGCGCAATCGGCGCCATCAGTACAACAAGTGCGGCCGTGGGAATGAAACAGGTTGCCAGAAAGGTTAGCGCCACAATGCCTCCCATTACAGCGAGTGGCCCGAACGGGCCAACCATGGTAACAACACCCTCGGCCAAGAGCTTGGCAGCACCTGTCTGATCGAGTGCAGTGCCCAAGGGCAGCATACCAGCAATAAGAAACACGGCCTTCCACTCAATGAACTGGTAGGCTTCTTGCATAGTCAAGCAGCGAGATAATACCATTAATGCTGCTCCCACAACAGCAACAATATAGATAGGCGCCAAACCAAGAACGACTGGCAAGAGGACACCCGCCATAATCAGCGTGGCCACCGTTGCTTTTTCCAAGCGAGGGGATTCCTGGGCCTCTTGAGTCAGTACCAAATAGTCAGGTTCGCGTCCCAGAACAGATAACTTGTCACGAGGGCCATATAACAGCAATGCATCTCCAAAACGAATGGCCATGTCTCGAAGGTTAGAACGGTATGCATTTCCTTCACGCCATATGGCCATCACGCTCAAGCCGTATTTTTCTCGAAAGTGGAGCTGGCGTAACGTCTTGCCAGCCAACGTGGTATGGGGTGAAAGTACGGCCTCCACAAGTCCGACTCGCGCTGACTCAAGTTCTTCTATATCCGGCAGGTCCTCTTGTTCGGTATGAAGCCCTTCAAGTCCTCTCAGAATCAACATATCCTCCAATCTGCCAAGCACGATCAGAAGGTCCCCAGCCCGTAAGGGTTCATCTGGTCCTGGCATCGGAAGGGTGGTATCCCCCCGAATGACACAAAGCACGCTCATGCCCAGAGCGTCACCCAGTCGGCTTTCCTTCAGCGTTTTGCCAATCAGTACGGATACCGGTGTTACCCGCATCGCCAGGAGCCTTTCGCGTAGGCGATATACATCAGTCAGTCGGGATCTAGGGATGGCCCTGGAACCTGTAAAGCCGGGGTTGCCTTTCAAAGCTTCCAGCCCTTCGAGTCGACCTTGAACCAACAGCGTATCATTCGCCTTCAGGACCTCGTCGCGCAGATTGCTTCGTCTCGGTTTTCCTTCGCGGAGGATGGCCAACACGTTGACTCCGAAGCGATTGCGAAAGCCTATTTCATCCAATGTTTTGCTCTCAAGAATTGAGTCGGTTGCTAACGAGATTTCTGCAATATCAATGTCCTTTGAGAAGAGACCTTCAACACTAACAGGGACTTCTTCGAGCACCAGCTGGCGCCAGCTCCCTAGTTCGTTCATCCGTTCGAGCCGGCCTTCCACAATTAAGCGGTCTCCAGCCTCCAGGACTGCCGATGGGTCCGGAGCCAGTTGTGTTCGGCCGTCTCGGATAATACCCAGCACATGCAGACCCAGGGCTGAACCCATCCGGCTCTCAATCAGCGTTTTGCCCACAAGGACCGAATCCGTCGGCACACGCATGACAAACATCCGTTCTCGCAACTCGTACTGTTCTCTCAAATTCAAATGGCCTGAAGTCGAAGATTCTATTGCAACATCTCTCAAAGGCAGCAGGTGACGGCCGATCAGGGCAACAAAAGCTACACCAGCCACCATGACGGTAACACCTATGGGAGTATAATCGAAAAGCTTGAACGGCGTAAGACCGTTATCACGGAGCGCAATGCTCACCAGGATATTGGGGGGAGTCCCGATCATTGTTGTGAGTCCCCCCAGTAAAGAGCCGTACGCCAAGGGCATCAACAGTCTTGAGGGGGGATGACGCGTATGACGGGTAATATCCATGACCACTGGCAGCATCAGTGCAGCCACGGCCACATTGTTCATGAAGGCCGACATGACACCGGCGCTAAGCATAATGATCACAACAATAGATAGTTCGCGACGGCCTGCAAGGCGCAATACATAGCGGCCAATGATATCCCCCACCCCTGTACGGGTAAGAGCACCACTCAGAATGAAAACCGCCCATACCGTCACGACGGCCGGATTGCTGAAACCTGACAACGCTTCAGCAGGACTAACTAACCCGGTGAGCGCTACACTGCCAAGCACCAGCAATGCGACCACTTCCATCGGTATCCGCTCAGTGACGAGTAAAACTATCGCTACTCCCAGAATGGAGAACACAAGCGCAATTTGCAGTGTCATAACGGGCCTTCCTCCATCAGATGCACTCACTGTAGAACATTCAAATGCACCACCAATGATCTTACTGCGGGTTTTGAGTGGGTTACTCAAAGGCTGTCAGGGCTGCGCCAATGAAGGCAGATCCTTCAACCACTGCCCCGATAACGGATGTGCCGGGCTGGGGACAACTGATTCTGCCCTGAGCCAATCCACGGTTATTGTTCGCCGCCGATGGTGAGATGGTATCAACCTGTCTGCTTTAGACGAGGTTGACTCCTATCCAGAAACAGGATGATGATATTTATCGCCAAACTCCAAAAGAACTTCAGAAAATCACTCCCCATCAGCAGGAAGATCCAGATAGGTAATGCATATTCTGCAAATCAGATGTCCACAGAAAAGCCGGTGCTCGTCCTTGTAATTCATATGCCCCCCACTTTCTGATCACGAGAAGCTGCTAATATTTTCTGATATCCAACTCACGGAGAAGATGCGATTTCTCCGATCCTATTCCTCACAGACCCGATCGGGTTCAGCCGTATGGATTTAACGCAGACACCCTCTGCCGATCATATGAGGTCAGGCTACACCAATGACCAAACAATGTCCACAGTTTGTGAATTGAAAGTATCTTATTGGCACTTCGAAATAGACATGTTCACCCGGCCAGTCTGAACCCTTAAAGAAAATCAGAAATAATACATCAGAAATTATTGACTCATAAAATACCCTTTTTTACATAATTGAAAGCTTGTTCAGCACATCTTTCACCATCAATTGCTGCAGAAACTATTCCGCCCGCATAACCAGCTCCCTCTCCTGCTGGGAATAATCCTTCTACTTCAACATGCATTAAAGTCTCTCTATCTCTTGGTATTCTTATTGGAGAACTCGTTCGAGATTCCACAGCCAATATTTGTGCTTCATCAGTATAGTAACCTTTCATTTTTTTGTTAAATACAAATAAAGATTTTCTAAGAATTTCCACCATTGTCTTTGGCAATATTTCATGCAGTGGCGAAGATTTAATTCCGGGTATGTAAGATGTAGATGGTAAAGTCTGGGAAATCTTATTCTTAGTAAAATCAGTTATTCTTTGTGCCGGTGCAATTTGATTGGTTCCTCCGGCATAATATGCTATTTTTTCTAACTCTTGTTGGTACATAAGTCCAGCGAAACTTCCATACTCTTTATATTTTTTCCAATCATTCTCATTCACTTCAACTACTAATCCGGAATTAGCAAAAGGAGAATTTCTTTTTGATACTGACATTCCATTTAGCACAAGTTCATTTTGATCTGTGGAAGCCGGAATAATAATTCCGCCCGGACACATGCAGAATGAATATACTCCTTTCTTCTCAACCTGACAAGCTAAGCTGTAATTTGATGCAGGTAAATTTTCATGCCTAATTTTAGAATGATATTGAATTGAATCAATCAGAGCTTGAGGATGTTCAATTCTTACACCCATTGCAAAAGGTTTTGCTTCAACTTTAAGTTTTCTATTCTTAAAAATGTCGTAAATATCTCTTGCTGAATGTCCGGTTGCTACAATTAAAGCGTCACCAATTACTTCAGTTGATTCATTAACAATTACACCCTTGGCTTTATTTTCTGTAATTATAAAATCAGTCACTCTTGAGTTAAAATGAATTTCTCCATTACACTTTATTAAAGTTTCTCTGATTGTTTGAATAATTTTAGGCAATTTATTTGATCCAATATGCGGATGCGCATCAATTCCAATTTCGGCATTTGCTCCATGATAAATTAGAAGATCAATAATTCTTTTAACGTTTCCTCTCTTGTTTGACCGAGTATAAAGTTTTCCATCACTATAGGTACCAGCTCCTCCTTCTCCAAAACAATAATTTGAATCAGAATCAACTTTACCGTGTTGCATAATAGATTTTAAATCAAATCTTCTATTCCTAACATCCTTACCTCTCTCAAGTACAATTGGTTTAATTCCTAATTCTATTGCACGCAAAGCAGCAAATAGTCCGGCTGGACCACTACCAACAATGATTACTTTCTTGTCAGATTTAACAGGTTGGAAATTAAACTTAATTTTATCGGTTTGGGGATCTTCATTGACAAACGCTTTTATTCTTAAATGAAAGACTGGCTTTTTGCGAGAATCAATAGATCTCTTTAGAATAGCTATTGAATTGATTTCGTTAAAATTTAGTTTAAGCTTTTTAGAAGCTTGTTTCTTAATGAAATCGTAGTTTTTAATAAAGTCTGGGGGGATGGAAATATCCACTTCTTTTATCATATAAATATCCTCTATTTATGAGGAAAATAATTATAAACTCGCCTGAGTTTCCGGTTTATGTTCTTAGGCCAAGGCGCGACCATAGAAAATTCAGACAGTTAGGTTGTTTGGTGGTGTATTACCCTTTCTGCCCGAGAGTTTCGCCGATCTCAAGGGCTTGAGCAAGCTTTTTCTGTCGGGTGCTCCATTGGGTATGGTCGGAGACAAGTACGGCACGGACCAGGCGCTGTAGCGCTGCGTGTTCAACGCTGTAGCTCAGGTGAGGGATACCTGATATGATTTACCCCACATGATAGTGGTGGTATCAAATGCCTGAGTCCCCGGCATTCCGTCAAAGTCCAATCCAACAGGAAGATGAAAATCCACCTCAATCTCTCTTTAGGGGGGAGGGGGAATTTAGATAAGGCAAGTATAATATAAAATCAAAGGGTTATGCTTTTATTTGATTTTATCATGGGGTTTGCGTTTGCGTACTTGACAGGAACTTGGCCTTTTCTTATCATCTGTTCGTCGAGGATCAATTTTTAAAATTGTCATGGCTGTTGGGCTGCGAACAATTTATAGAAGGTGGCTAAGGAATAGGGAGGAATCATGAGTCTTTTTGTTGTTGATCAGGAGAAATGCAAACGTGATGGTGTATGCGTCGCAGAGTGCCCTATGGGAATTATTGAACTCAAGGGGGAAAATTCGGTCCCTACTCCAACCGGTGATGCTGAAGAACTGTGTATCAATTGTGGTCATTGTGTTGCAGTATGCCCGCACGGGGCTTTTTCTCTAAGAAAAATGAAACCCAGC
>JAKLQB010000290.1 GCA_022013615.1 Desulfobacterales bacterium
GAATCAATGTGGGCACTGATACCTATATTTCTCAACTTGTTAGTGTCATCAACCATCAAAAGCTCCAAATCTCAAAATGAAAAAAAGAGGATTCATAAAAACAAACCCTCTTTTATTTAATACAGTATTATTTAATCTATCACAATCACAAATTCAAAACAGATACGCCTTCTAACCTTCTTTGTAACAGTTTAGCTATTTGAAAATAATGTAACAAGGCCCGCGGGTATCTCTTTCAGAAGGGTCGCAAATACCTGCCTCATTTCATTGAACGGCAGATTAGCCCTAAAATTCAGCCAGGACAGCCCCAAAAGACAGACTCCTTTATAACAGTAGCCTTATCTGCCTGCTCCGTGCTCCTGTATAAGGTCACGGGGGCGTTCTACTATCTCAGAAGAATTTGTGTTGCGGCCCTTCTGAAAGAGATACCCACGGGCCGATAATCCAATACTAATTTTTTCAATTCGCTAAAATATTACCCTTCTTTTAATTGTTCTTTAAGCGCATCAGCGACCTTAAAGAGGTCATCCACAACCCCATAGTCAGCAACCCTGAATATGGGGGCCTTCTTGTCTTTGTTGATTGCAATCACTGTGCCTGCACCGGTAATTCCTGCCAGGTGCTGAAATGCACCACTAATACCGAAGGCAAGATAGACCTTTGGTTTGACAGACTTACCTGATGTGCCTACCTGGTAGTACTTGGGCAGCCAGTTTTTGTCTACAACGGGCCGGGAACAGGCCAGCACCCCTCCCATACGCTCTGCCAATTCCTTCATAACCTGGACATTCTCTGCTTCTCCTATACCCCTTCCAACGGATATCAACAGGTCTGCCTGCGTTATGTCTACCTCTCCGGCTCCACTGTCCACAAATTCTATGAATTTCTTACGCATCTCAGGTAGATCCCCTGGAAGATCTTTTTTGATCACCCCGCCATTCTTCTCATCTATTGTCTCAGGCGGCAGAAATGAACCAGGCCTTACCGTTACTATATATCCATCAGATTCCTTGAAAGACATCTTTGAAAAGACCTTTCCACTGTATATCTGACGAATCACCTTGGGATGACCATCCTCTATCAGGATATCCACACAGTCCGTCGCAAGGGGATATCCGGTCTTGATTGAAAGTGAAGGCGCAAGATCCATACCCCATGAACTGTGCCCTATTAGCGTTATAAAGGGACGGGTCTCCTCAATAAGACCATTTAATACCTCTTTGTACAGATCAGCACTAAAATTCTTTAGTCGATCGTCTTCATAATAAATCACATTGTCAGATCTTTTTGCAACCTCATCTATAAACTGCTCTCCCTTGCCTCCCAGGACTACTGCTGTAAGTGTATGAGAAAATTCCTTACATAATTCACCAGCCTTAAAGAGCATCTCAAATGTGATGTCCCTTACCTCTTCTTGTCTGTGCTCTACAACAACCAGTATCTCGCCCATTTATACTCTCACCCCCTTTTCCTTTAGAATCCGTAGTATCGCTTCCGCTACCTTAGATGGGTCTCCTTCTATCATCTCCGCTCCCTCAGTCTCTAATGGAAGAAAATATTCCTCTATTATCGTCTGCCGAACAAGCTCTTCATCACTAAGGCCTATGTCCTCTACCTTTACCACATTGAGCTCTTTCTTGCCTGCCTTCCTGATTCCCATAATAGATACATATCTGGGCTCATTTATCCCAGTCTGGATGCTCAACAGGGCCGGAAGCTTGATCTTTGATACTTCATCCAGCCCCCCTTCCAGCTCTACATTTATAGTCGCCTCGCTTCCCTCAGCCTCAAAACCGGTCACTACCGCTGAATGGGCAAGGCCAAGTTTTTCAGCTAACATGATCCCTACCATGCCAAAATTATCATCATCGGCCTGAACCCCCGTGAGCACGAGATCATATTCAAGCCCCTTTATCACCTGGGCAAGGATGTTTGAAATTAGAAAACCATCTAACTCCAGTTCCCCTGGCTCAATCCTTATGGCCTTGTCAGCTCCCATGGCAAGAGCACGCCTTAGGACATCTTCATCGTCTTCATCCCCTACTGTCATGACAGTAACCGTGCCACCAAGCTTCTCTTTAAGAAGAACCGATTCCTCAATTGCATAGTTGTCCCAGTCATTTACCACATAGGCCAGGGCATCCTTCTTGATGTCCTTGCCACTATTGTCAATCTCTAAATCAACCTCCTGCGTCATGGGAACCCTCTTTACACATACTATTATGTCCATCTATTACTCCTCCTGTAATGGTGCTGTATCTATCTCTTTGTCAAATGATAGCTTGCAGTAGGGATAACACTATCCGCAATTTCTCTTCTCAGATCAATACAATTTATCGGTGTATAGCGAGCCAATTTTTTTAGCGCCATTAACTGGGTCTTGAGTTCTTTTCCTTCAGATATGGCTGTAAAAATCTGTTTTGCCATCAGGTCTATCCTGAGGAATACATCGCTTATAACGAACAAAAAAGAGGGGCTGTAACAACAGGCCCTCTTTTCCTTATACACAAATAGTGGGTGTTTTAGAAGGGATATGATTCCAGTTCAATAACCCTGTCGGCAACAGCCCTCTTAAGGGAAACAGTATCAATGGGCTGGTAACGTGCCAGTTTTTTTACTCCTGCAAGTTGGGTACGAAGCATATCGCCTTCTTCCACATAGGCCAGAATCTGCTTGGCCCATGTTTCAATCTTGGGGATATTCTCATCAACATACACCTTTACCGCAGCAATCTGGTATTTTGCCTTTTCTTCACCCTCTTTTGAAATCATTTTGAGTGTTCTTAAAAGACCGCTTTCCATTGCAAATATTTCAATCACAATGTCTGCGATCTTTGCCATGACCTCCTGTTCCTTTGCCAGATCCTGCTGGAATTTCTGGGCAGACACCCCAGCAACCATAAGGGCGATCTTCTTACTCATCTTAACGATGTGTTCCTGAAGTGCGAGGGGAGTATCAGGCAGTTGCACCGACAGGGGCGAATAGCTCATTAGCTCCCCGGCAATTGCCTTGGCGGCCGGGAACAAGTTCAGGCGGCCTTGCATGGCCATTCGCATCATGGTACCGGGCACCAGCATTCTGTTGATCTCATTTGTCCCTTCCCAGATCTTGTTAATTCTGGAGTCACGGTAATATCGTTCCGCCGGATACTCGGAACAGAACCCATATCCTCCTAAAATCTGCACATATTCATCAACGCAGTGTTCGAGGCTCTCTGAGCCATAGACCTTGGTGATGGAACATTCAGCAGCGTACTCCTCAATAGCCTTGGCATTTTCTCCACCACTCTTCTTGGCCTCCTTGTCCAGGGTTCCCAGTTTATCATCAAACATGCCAGCAAGACGATACATCATGCTGTCGCTCATATAGGTGCGGATCGCCATGTCAGCCAGTTTGGTCTTGATCATGCCAAAGGAGCTAATAGGAACTTTAAATTGGATACGGCCATTGGCGTACTTAACAGAATTTGTCACGCATATCTTGCATCCCCCCACCGTAGCAGCACCTAATTTCCACCTACCAATGTTCAATATATTAAATGCGATCTTATGCCCTTTGCCGATTTCAAAAAGGACATTCTCAACCGGTACCATGGCGTCTTCCAGGATCACCGGACGGGTTGAAGATCCATGCACTCCCATTTTTTTCTCTTCTGCACCCGTGGAAACGCCGGGGAAATCTTTTTCCACAATAAAACCGGTAAATTTTTCCCCGTCCACCTTGGCATACACAATAAAGCTGCTGGCCCAACCTGCGTTGGTAATAAACATCTTCTCCCCGTTCAGGATATAGTATTTTCCGTCATCGGAAAGCACGGCTTTTGTCTTGGCATTCAGGGCATCTGAGCCTGCTCCTGATTCTGTCAGGCAGTACGCACCACACCACTCGCCAGATGCCAGTTTAGGCAGATACTTTTTCTTCTGTTCCTCAGTTCCAAAATACACGATCGGAAGACTCCCGATCCCTGTGTGAGCCGCGTGAACCACGGCAAAGGAAGCGGCAGGCCCGATAGCCTCAGTCACAACCGTTGTGCTGACCTTGTCCAGCCCCAACCCGCCGTATTCTTCGGGGATATCCGTACTAAGGAGCCCCAGTTCTCCTGCCTTGGCAAGAATATCCAGGGTCAGATCATGATCCTTTTCCTCAAGCCGATCAATATTAGGTTCAACCTCTTTGGTCACAAAATCCTTGGCGGTTTCATAGATCATCTTGTGTTCATCCGTGAAATCTTCGGGCGTAAACACATCATCAGGGGCCGCATCTGTGATCAAAAACTCCCCACCTGAAAAAATCTTCCTATCAGCCATTTTCATAACTCCTTTTTTCGATTTTTGACTGATGATCGTTCTTGTAATCGACAACCAATAGTCAATAGTCAATAATCAACAGTCAATCCGTTAGTAGTCTTCTATCTCAAAAATACCTGCGGCCCCCATCCCAAAGCCGATACACATGGAGACCAATCCCCACCGAAGTTTTCTCTCCTGCATTTCATATATCAGTTGTGTGGTCAGTTTGGCTCCAGTACAGCCCAGGGGATGGCCCAGTGCAACAGCCCCTCCGTTCACGTTGGTTATCTCTTCATTTATCCCCAGTGCCTTGATACAGTAAATGGCCTGAGCTGCAAAGGCCTCGTTGAGTTCAATCAACTCTATCTGATCAAGGCTCATGCCGGCAATCTTGAGTACCTTGGGAATGGCCACAGATGGACCCACACCCATGTATTCCGGTTCACAGCCCTCAACAGCATGGAAACGAAAGGTGGCCATGGGTTTCAGGCCAAGCTCCTTGGCCTTTTCCTTGGACATGAGCACGACCCCTGCTGCCGCATCACTCGTCTGGGATGAGTTACCAGCCGTTACTGTTCCATTTGGTTTAAAGGCAGGGGGAATCTTTGAGATGCTCTCCCTGGTAGTGCCGGGACGCATGCCTTCATCAGCGTCGAAAATGAACTCTTCATATTCAAAATGTCCGTTTGGCAGTTGCTTTTGTCGCTTTATGGTCAAAGGGACAATCTGGCTCTTAAATCGACCTGCTCTGATGGCGGCCTCAGCCTTCTGCTGGCTCCTGGCACCGAATTCATCCTGTTCCTCCCTGCCAATACTATAGCGCTCGGCCACGTTTTCGGCGGTCAACCCCATCCCGGTAAATGCGCCCGGCCTCGTGTCTACCAACGCTGGATTGGGATACATCATGCTTCCCCCCATCGGTATCTGGCTCATGCTCTCCACACCAGCGGAAATCACAACATCAGCAAATCCGCACATGATCTTTTCAGCCCCAATGGCAATGGCCTGGAGACCTGAAGAACAGAATCTATTTACCGTCATTCCGGGAACCCGATCCGGCCATCCCATGGACATTACCAGAACACGGCCAAGGTTGAGACCCTGAGTAGCCTCGGGGAAGGTGCATCCGATAATCACGTCATCAATAAGCATGGGATCCAGGTCCCCTGCCCTTTTCAGCAAATCCCCCAAGACTGCACATCCCATGTGCTCCGGCCGTGTATCCTTTAAAATTCCGCGAGGGGCCTTTCCGACTGCCGTTCTACAGGCAGCAACAATCACGGCTTCTTTCATAGTATTTTCCTCCCTACAGAGTTAGTCAAATGGTTTAGTTGTTGAGTGGTTGAGTTGTTTACGATTTGACTACTCAACCAATTGACTACTCAACCGTCTTTCTTAATTCCTAAGTGGTTTCCCTGTTGTCAACATGTGCTGAATCCTGGCCTGGGTCTTGGGGTCACCGCACAGGCTTAAAAAGGCCTCCCTTTCGAGATCCAGGAGGTACTGCTCACTCACCTTGGTGTTCTCAAGCACATTTCCGCCGCACAGAACATATGCCACCTTGGTACCTACAGTCACATCGTGATCCAGAGCAAAACCCTGTTCATGCATTGTCCACAAGGCAAGCTTCATCATGGCAAAGGTATTCTCTCCAGCAACACGGATCTCTTCAAGGGGCCTAAGTGGAGTGTAGCCCTCCAGATTTATTGCCAGGACCGTCTTTTTGGCATCTTCGATCAAATAATCCCGATTGACCGTTAATTTGTCAGTCGGTCTCAGATAGCCAAGTTTGATGGCTTCAGGTCCGGAGGTTGACACCTTTGCCATGGCTATCGTCTCAAAGGCCCTGGCAACAAAGGGCATGAACTCGAGCTGTTTCGGGTAAACCCCACCCCTCTGAACCTCGAACAGGTGTTCTGTATTTCGGATAAGCAATTCCTTACATCCACCGCCTGCGGGGATCACACCAACACCAACTTCAACCAGGCCCATATATGTCTCAGCAGCAAATCGAACACGATCCGAGGCAAGGCAGATTTCACAACCCCCGCCCAGTGCCATCCCGGCTGGCGCAGCGACCACAGGTTTGTCCAGGTACTTGAGCTTCATCAATGCGTCCTGCAATGCCTTGATGGCCCAATCCAGGTCATCCCATTCCTCTTCCTGGGCCGCAAACAGGACCATGGCCAGGTTTGCGCCAACAGAGAAGTTCGTGCCGTGATTGGCAATCACCAGGCCTTCAAAGTCCTTGCTCACCACATCTGCTGATTTTTGAATCATGGCAATGATATCGTCCCCAATGGCATTCATCTTGGAATGAAATTCCAGGCAGGCTACACCATCCCCAATGTCTACAAGTGAAGCACCTGTATTTTCGGCAACTTGTTTTTCCCGATCCTTGAGTGAGGGCAAAAAAATGATTCCCGACTTAACAGGGACTTCCTTGTAGTCCTTGGAAGGAATATCATAATAGTACAGTACGCCGGCCTCCTTCTTATAAAAGGACTCCTTCCCGCTATCAAGCATCTCCTGGACCCAGGAAGGGATACCATATCCCGCCTCCTTCATCTTTGCCACGGACTTACTGACTCCCACAGCATCCCATGTTTCAAACGGGCCCATTTTCCGGCCAAAGCCCCACTTCATGGCATTATCTATATTCACAATATCATCGGCAATTTCTGGTATGC
>JAKLQB010000291.1 GCA_022013615.1 Desulfobacterales bacterium
CAGGGGAAATCCTCGTATCAACAAACGCGCACGATATAAGGCAAAATATAGTATAGAAAACAATATACAGGGTGATAGGAAAGCCTATCAAGAGGGAGAAAAACGTGAAATGGCGAAAAAGGCCGTGTCTGTCTGTCCTTAAAGAGAACTCCCTCAGTACATTTCCTGGCCTGGAGAGAAAATCCTTGAGCGGTGTCTCTAAAATTGTCTTGCCCTTATTCTTAAAACTCAGGATGTTCTCCTGTTCCGCTATGATCAGATCGACCACTGCATTTCCTTTTATGTCAAGGTAGTCGTGACTGATTAGCTTTTTTTCCAAAAGGCCTGCAATGGTCTTTTTATTAATATGTTCGAGGCTGCAGGTCTTGAGTGTCTTCTGGTCCAGAGATTTGAATACTTCCGCAGGGTAGAGTGTATACTTATAATAAAAATCATTGATCTTCATCCCGAAGCTATTGGAAAGCAGCAGATTGTCTCTGAGGCCCACAAACAGGTGGCTGTCCGCCTGAGACATCCATAAGACTGTCAGCACTATTAGCGGTATAAGGTGAACTATTTCTTTTAACCAGACCCTTTGGCCTCTCCGGGCGGGCAGCCACCTCAAAGCGGGCACAAAGACTATAATGGGTATAAGAAAAAAATAGGAAGTTACTATGGGGCAGAAGCCCTTTAGATTCACTCCCGCAAGCAATCCTATCCAGGGAACCAGGAACAGTAGCAGAAGAATTTTCTTGCGTGAAAAAAGACGGTCCCAAATCCAGGCCGCAGCGAGCGTGAGGAGGGAGAGCCCGGCACCTAAACTCAGAGTAAAAAAAATCCCCCCGAAGAAGGCAGGGCTTAATTCCAGGAGTCCCTGCATGATCCTCTGGTTTGGTATGGTCAGGTAACCGGCATTCCTGATGCTAATGAGAGAATGGTAAAGCCCGGCGTTGGACAGATAGACCTGTATGGTGGCAATAATCTGAGCCGTAAGCAGTCCCAGGAGAAGCACTTTTGCAACGTATAAACACCTGCTCATTTCATAACCTGCAATCAGTCAATCAGGGATATGCCGAATGCTTTCGGAAATACTATTATCACATTTCTACACAAGATGGGTCAAGGATGAGAATTATCGGCCAGCAATAAGCCTAAAATGCAAGTTAATGGCCGTATCAATTTTTTATTGACTTTCATTTCCTTTTATATAAAACTTAAATAATTGTTCAGGTGCTCGTGTAGCTCAATAGGGAACCCCGTTAAAGTCGGGGACGGACCCGCCGCTGTAGTCCCGACCTTTTCTTTGTCCAAAAGAAAAGGAAACCTTTTTAACATTAACTCACTGATTAATTCGGCCTTCTTCATCAAGAAAACCCTGGCTATTTTCGAAAAAACGATGCGAGGTTTATGGCATCTGTTCCATTTGAAAGGACGTGATGAAGCACATTGACTGGCGAAGTGAACTTGCTCGTGAAGGCCATCGAGTCATTCTTTCCGGCCTTCCCATTGCGATGCACTGTCATCATTACAATATCAATCTGCACAAGATGGTGGAAGATACCCTTGGCGAAGAAGGCATCCATCTGCTGGTCGAGGCGGCAGAGATGGTGAGTTATTACGGCTTCCAGTCCCTCCTTAAGCAATATAAACAGATCAAAACAATCAAATCAAAGTTAGAGCTTGCAGGGACTATATACCAGAATTGCGGACTCGGTATCCTCCTATTTAAAAAGGTAGGCCCCACCGGCGGAAGAATTATGAGCCTGTCCAGCCATCATGTGACAGGCTGGCTTTCCAAGCACGGGCGACGGGAAACACCGGGCTGTCATTTTTCCCGGGGGTGGATCGCCGGTGTAATGGGAGTAATTTACAATCACCCTCCTGGATCCTATACGGTGGAAGAGAAGGAATGCAAAATGATGCGCAGGGATGAGTGCATCTTCCTGGTTAAGGAGCGTTAATTGACCATTGACGGGAGCAAAATAATTCATGCAGTAATGGAAGGGAGCCGGATCCGAGATGCAAAGGGTATTATCCCCCTTTTTGGCGTCTATCTCTCTCTTTTTTTCGTGCAGTATTACAATAAACTCTCTTTTGAATTTGAAAAGAAGATGGGAAAAACTCGGGAAAAAGAGGCGGAGAAGTTACTCATTGAAGCGGCCCAGGAATGTGGCTATGCCACCTTTCAGGGTATCCGCAATTCAAGAGAATGGGAAGAACTCGTAGTTCCCATGATTGGAAACAGAGAGGACCAGATTTTCAGTTTTGCAGCGGTGGCTGTGGCATTTGGCTGGGGTGACCTCGAGGTAAAAGAATTGATTCCCCGGGAGAACCTCACGATCCGTGTTAGTGATTCATACGAAGCCACCGGTTATTTAGAGCTTCACGGCCATTCAGATTCAGGAAAATGTTATATGCTTCGTGGGGTTACCGGTGCCTTTATGGACCTCCTCTATGGCGAGGATTACCCCGACGGGTGTTTTAACTTTATGGCTGAAGAACCATTTTGCCGGGCCAAAGGAGATCTTTACTGTGAGTTCATTGCTCGAAGATCATCTGATCAGCGCATCCCTTAAAAAAAGGGATACCATTAACGGACGGGCCTGCTGGGAATTTCTGTCCTGTTCCAAGGTACTCTGCCCTGCTCACAGCAAGAGTGAATCAGACTGCTGGCTTATCCCCAGGACACAATGCAGTAATTACATTGGAGAGGATTTTTTTAAAAAAATGTCCAGCTGTTTGGCTTGCCCCTATTTCAAGGCCAAGGGAGAGAATCACTCTCGGGGCCATGACCATTTTCTCGCGGATCAGGTTCAGAGATACAATTTCAAGGCACTGGAACAGATATATCAGAAGGAAGAGAGCTTTATTGAGATCCTGAACCGTATCCCCGACGGGCTATTCACCACGGATGCGGAGTGGCGGATTACCTACTTTAATCCTGCTGCTGAGAAGATTACAGGCTTTTCTGCATATGATGCAGTGGGTATGTATTGTAAGGATGTCTTTAAGAACACAATCTGCGAAACCGATTGTGCCCTCAAACGGGCTGTAGCCGAAAAAAGCGACATCCACAATCGGGAGTATGAGATTACCAACATTGATGGCAAACAGGTACCCATTATATGTTCCACTTCCGCCTTTCGCGATAGTTTGGGAAATATTACAGGTGGTATTGAGATATTTAAAGATATTACAGAACTGAAGAGGCTGCAGGAAGAGATTGCAAAAAGGGAGAGGAAATACCGTCGAATCTTTGAAGGCAGCCGCGAAATGATCTATACAACGAATGAGCCCGGGAAGATTCTGGCTGTGAACCAGGCCGGGGTGGAAATGTTGGGATATAAAAGGAAGGATGAGCTATTGGGGATCGACCATGCAGAGCGGCTCTACTTTAAACCCAGTGACCGGGACAGGTTTATAAAGAGAATAAATCATGAGGGATTCGTTAAGGACTATGAGGTCGATTTCAAGAAACGCGACGGCTCCCCTATTCATGTCTTGATATCAAGCCGGAGATACGAAAACCTGGAGACCGGCGATATTGAGTACGAGGGGATTATCAAGGACATCACACGACGAAAGCGTGCAGAAGATGTCCTCAAGCAGCGGAACCTGGAACTCTCTATTTTAAACAACATTGCTCTGACCTTGAACCTCACAAGGGACCTGAACCACATCCTGACGAAGACCCTGGAACACGTACTAAAGGTTCTGGGCTTAAAACGCGCGGCAATCTTCCTAATTAACAGAGAAGAAAAAACGGCCAGGCTTCAAGTGAGACAGGGCCTTCCCGGGGAAGATACCGAGAACGAAGATAAGATCATCTTCAAAGATACCCTACTTATGCAACACATCGTAAAAGAGAAGACGCTGCTCACCCCTGAACCGGCTTTCCCCTGTTTCCGGGCAAGATATAAAACCATAAAAGGCAGAACTTCCCGCTGGTTATCCTGCTTTCTCATCACCTTTAAAGGAAGGGCGGTCGGGTTTTTTGGGCTGGATATCCCGTCCACTCGAAATCTGAGCGACCACGAGATCCATCTTTTGGGTTCTCTTGGGAACTATCTCGGTGGGGCCATTGAGAACACCCAGCTCACAGATACAATTCGTCTCCATCAACAGGAATTGCGGAGGCTTACGGAGAAACTGTTCCAGAGACAGGAAGAGGAACGACGCCGTATCGCCCGGGAGCTACATGATGAGGCCGGACAGGCACTGACAGCCATAAAATTGGGCCTGGATAGGTTGGAAGAGAATGTGACCTCAAAGCCTGAGCATCTCAAAAAGGACATCAGCGAGATCCGAAAGATGATCACTCGAACGGCATCGGAAATGAGGCGCCTCTCATATCGCCTTCACCCCACCCTGTTGAGCGATCTCGGGCTGGAGCCTGCACTGGAACTCTATTTTAAGGAGGTAAAGAATCACTCCGGTATGGAAATTGAGTTCCATATGGTAGGGTTTGATCAGCGGCTCGATGCTGACGTGGAGACCGTTCTCTATCGATTCAGCCAGGAGGCGCTCACAAACACTTTGAAACATGCGAATGCCCAGCATTTCCGTCTCTCCATTATAAAGAGCTACCCCAATATTATCTTCTTGGCTGAAGACGACGGGATTGGATTCGATAGCAGAATTGTAAGAACGAATCAGATGAGTTTAGGGCTGCTTGGCATGCGGGAGAGGGCCTCTATGCTTGGCGGGACTTTACAGCTCCGAACCAAGCCCTCAGAGGGGACCCGGATTCGGATAGAGATACCCTTAACCGAGGCACATTGCTATGGTAAAACCCATAAGAATTCTGCTCGCTGAAGATCATACAATTGTTCGTCAGGGATTGGCCCGTCTGTTGGAAGACCAGCCTGACCTCAAGGTTGTCGGCGAGGCCACCAACGGTCGAATGGCCATGGAAAAGGCCATTGAATTAAAACCGGACATCGTCATACTGGATATCACCATGCCCCTTATGAACGGGATCGAGGCAGCCAAGAGAATCAGGAAGGAATTACCCCAGACCAAGATACTGATCCTCTCCATGTACTCCCACGAACATTATATTCATGAACTGCTCGAGACGGGTATTTCAGGGTACCTCCTTAAGGACTCCAGTGGCCGCGACATCATAAAGGCCATTCAGGCAGCAATGAGGGATGAGACCTTTTTAAGTCCAACCATATCCAAAAAGCTTGTGGATACATATCTCTCTCCCAGGAAGAGTTCATCCAGGGAAGAGCGTTACAAACAGCTATCCAACAGGGAGAGGGAGGTGTTTCAGCTTATTGCGGAAGGCCACTCCACAAGGGAGATCGCTGACATGCTGTTTGTGAGCGTGAGCACTGTGAAATCCCACCGAAGCAATATTATGGAAAAACTCGGGATTTACAACACTATTAAACTTGTTCATTTTGCCATCCAACTCGGGTTGGTGGACCCTGATCTTTAAATACTATCCATCAGGTCTCTAACTCTATGAAGAAGATAGGAATCATCACACTGACCAGGCAGAATAGCCTTGCCTATTCGGTATTAAAGAGGATTGTTGAGAATTTAGGTTACACGCCCATATGCGGAGAAGCGATCGGGGCAGACTCTCTCTTTTTCCCTCTGGAAGAGCTTACTTTAATCGGTTACGATTTCTTGGGTGACTTCTTTAAAAAGGCGGAAATCTCTGATGCTGATATACTTCTGATTTCCGCCCCCTATTCTGTAAACCTGTTCTTTCTGCCTAAACTCATATGGTGTTTAAGGAGCATAAGTTCTGCGCCCATAATACTTGGAGGAAATGAAGCATCCAATAATTACAAGAATCTAATGCTTTATAGGTTTTCCACCTTTGCAAATCAAGTGATCGATATCTCCCCTGATTTTATCGTGCGGGGACCCGCTGAAAGAGTCCTATTCTCTCTCCTGCCTCTACTTGACAAAACTACAATGACAAGGAAATGGGATAAAGATCTTTTAAAACAGCTTCTCGAAATTCCGAACATTGTATTCTGGCTTCCCGATAAAAGGGCTCTATTCTCAACTGAATTCTCCTCTGAAAATCTAACAGATAAAGATATCTTCACCTTTGTGAAGTACGGGGAAAAGAGCATCGCCGTAACCCTTCAGAGGGCATGTATCTGGGCCAAAAAATCCAAGGGAGGATGTCTCTTC
>JAKLQB010000292.1 GCA_022013615.1 Desulfobacterales bacterium
AAGACGTATATCCATTGTGTAACCGAAGAGCCAAAAGCGCTAAGTCCAACTTTCTCTGGAGGCAAGGAGGAAAGGCGTTTTCGATATACCGACAAGGAGTTCCAATATTTCAGTATGAGTGGGGATGTTCGTACATCGTTCATACAGAAAGTTGCGGAATTGAGGCATCCCTTGACATATGATAGAGTGCATTTGTATACGACCATGTGGAGGCTATTTATCATAGCTGGAGGACGACATGTTACTTATTTTGAAGAAAGCGTTCGTCTTGACTCCCTGACGAAGACGCAGGAAGAAATGAGGCTTATGGTAACACAATGGATATACGTCTTATTCAAACAAAAATACGGACGGGAGATTATCGTTTTTCTGACCATGCGGTCAAGCGGATGATCAAACGGACGATAGGCCGTCATGAAGTTGAAGAGGCAATTCTTGCAGGAGAGTCTATTGAGAGATATCCTGACGACAAGTATTCGCCAACTTGCCTCATTTCTGGAAAAACACGGGCAGGACGAGTCCTTCATGTCCAGGCGTCTCTGCCGCCATTAGTGGTTATTGTGACCACATATGAACCGGATTCCGAGGAATGGATTGATGGAAAGACAAGGAGGTAACTACGCCATGAAGTGTGCCTTTTGTGGAGGGGAACTGAAAAAAGCCACGGTGACGTTCAGTTATGAAGAGGATGAAACCTATATCCTCGTTGAGCATGTCCCTGCTGAGGTCTGCTCACAATGTGGGGAAAAGCTCTATACGCCTGAAGTCACGGAAGCCTTGTTGCAGTTTGCCAAACAGCCAGTGGAACCTGCTAAGATCATTCGCGTTCCAGTCTATGATTTTACTGAAAAGGTTGTAGGATTGTAAGGGTGGCTTTCTGCAGCAGTATTGTTGGGGTTGTCACGCGGCGACTCTGGCGAGCTTGTACGGTCTTCCTTAGCGTTCAGGATCAACAGTAAGGATTGGGCAGTGGATACAGTATTACACTTGGGGAATATAGACGCAAGGAAGGAAATAAGGTGAAGGAGCGTCAAGCTAGAGACGATTTGAGGCTCCTTGAGAGAACGGCTATTTCCGTAGAGAGGGCAAGGGACGGGCCACTAGGTACGTACGCGTCCGGTGAGTGGGCAGGCAATCCGCCACTGCCGCTTTTCTGCCGTATTTGGCGAATCGAATGCGGCTTACTTGAACAAGATACTGCAGCGGTCGGCAAAAGCCGCCGCTAAACTTGGGTGTTAGGCCATGAAAGGAGGTAAAACCATGGGTAAACACGAAAAATATCACAAGTATGAACCAAGCATTCCCGGCATGCCTTGGAAGAAGGTGTCAGTAATTAAAGACAAAGAGACAGGTCAGAGGGGGGAAGCAATAGGTTACGAAGGGGTGGAATCTTTCGATAAGCTTGATAAAAAGGCATATGAAAGAATGAAGCAAGATAAGAAGAAAAAGTAATCATGACTTGGCAATAGAGAAAGTGTGATACTCATTTTTTGAAAACCTGCAACTAGGGTAGGACCAAGTCAACTTATTGATATTATAGGATAAGGAATGAAATAATACCTGTTTTAAAAGGCTTAGATCACCTGTTTTGATTTGAAAATAACAGCTTTAAGACAGCAACCATTAGATGCCAAGTACAAACCGACATTACATTTTTGATATGTATGCATGAAATCGAAAGGACGTCAGGTAGTTGGAGATGAAGGTAGCTATCAAATTATGGAACCGGCTGTTTCCTTACAACGTCAATTATAATGCTGAAAACAGCCTTTTAAAGCTTGATAACACCTATATTTGGCACGATATTGTATGAATATCAATGGAATAGCTTGGTCCGCCCCGGAGCGTTTATCGGAGCAGAAGGCGTCATCTTGGGGGCTGTCACACAACGCACCACTGAAGATAAGCGCTTTTCCGTAAAAACGGTCAAAGTGTGTTTCAAGAGACAACGAAAGAAAGTGTAAAAGGTGGCGTGAATATAGCGTCAGTTGTACTGAACGACATGCTTATTTCTCTTTTGCTCGAAGGTGATCAGCGTCACCACTGGACAAATCGTGGCTTCTGAGGTTCTATCCGGTCACTCTAACGATAGCGTGTGTCGAGATTCAGGCAGACCTCTGAGAGGAAGACGAGAGATGCTCGCCGAAGCTAAAAGGCATGCTATTGAAAAGTTTCGGGAATTGATCGCACCACATTACGTAGTGGTGGAAATTATGCTCCTCGAAAAAGACGATTCAAATCCACCTTCCGAAGCCAGGGAAAAGTGAAGCGTGGTGTTGAGTGGGCCAAGAAAGGAAGGTTGGATAGGGCCTGTGAGTTTTGGCATGAGGCCTACAAGCTTTATCCGGAAGGGTATGCACTCCATTACCTTCTGGGCGTCTGTGCCGAGACAGCGGGGGGTTTACAGGAAGCATTGAGCTATTGAGAGAGCTGGCAGAATGACCGGTAAACCTGTAAAAGAGATAAATAAGGCCCTCGGCAGGGTCAGGGTATGGCGGGAAAGACAGAGGAAAGACAGAGAAAGCTTGAAGAACAACTTCAGAAGTAAAAAACCACGTTACTGCTGGGAGGGATAGAATCATGAAAAGAATTTTATTCTATACAAGTCTTGCCATCATTTTTCTGGTTTTTCCAACCGATGGCTTTTCGCAACTCGAAGGGATGCTTGACCAGCAGCAGCTTGCCAATCTGACAGATCGTATTGCCCAGGCGGGCAAAAAGAGGATCGCGGTGGTGGATTTCACCGACCTCCAGGGTAATGTAACAGAACTTGGGCGATTCCTGGCAGAGGAATTCTCAGTAGCCCTTGTTGGAGCTGGTAAGGGGTTCGAGATCATAGACAGAGTCCATTTAAAAAGCATCCTTGCAGAACACAAGCTTGCCTTAACAGGCGTTATAGATCCTAAAACGGCACGGCAGTTAGGACGGATAGCAGGTGTAGATGCCCTTTTAACCGGAAGCGTTACACCGTTTGGGGATAACATAAGGGTCTCTGTCAAAGTATTAGATACCGAAACGGCAATGATAATCGCTGCTTCCAGTGGGAGCATTGCAAGAACCGCGGCCATAAATGAACTCCTTGCAAGGGGGATAGAGTCGAGTCAGCCTGTCAGTCAACAGGCACCTCCTTCAACCAGTACATCCTATGCTTACGGACCGAAAACATATGGTGTTGTAGAGGATTCTTATCTCAGGGTTGTTGTCTTGAGTGTTAAAAAGAGCGGTAATAAATTTGCAACTATTCAACTTGAATATCAGAATAAGACGGATAACGAAATCAAAATAGACTATATCAGGCACTCTCCCGCAGCAGTACTTGTTGACGATATTGGAAATAAAAGCGACATGTGGTACCGGCACCTACCAGGAGGCATTATTCCACCAAAGGGGAAGAAAAGTCTTGGTTTAGGATTTTATTTCAGACGGGCAGAAAAGTTAGGTAATAACTTTAGCTTAACTATTATTCACCAAAGTAACCCACCAGGTGCTGTATCTTTTACAAACTTAAAAACCAAATAAAAGTTAGATTTCTCTCCCAAATAAGGAGGTGAATGTTAAATGGCAAAATGCTGGACATGTGGTGCAAATGTCAGCGGTTTGCAATATATATGTTTGTCTTGTAAGGGGCTGAAAGAAATTCAAGGCTTACAGAAAAAGGTGGTATTATATCAAGGAGATATATCTGAGAAACTTGACTATATGGAACAAATTCAACGTGAAGGTTTCCGAGCATTGACGGATACCTTGTCATCTGGACTCTCAGAAATTGCTTCGACCATTGAATGGGGTTTTGGGGAGATCAGTTGGCAGCTTCAGCAGCAGACAGATATTTTACGAAGCATAGATCACACACTTAAAACGCCCGGTGAGACGCAAGCCAACGAATGGCGAGAGATGGCTGAGGAATTGAGAAGAAGAGGAGTATTGGATGAATCTGAAGAATTCTATCTCAAGGCTCTTGAATTAAATCGTTTGGATTACAGAATTTATGTTGGCCTTGCAGAAACTTATCTTCAGATTAATAAATTCGATAAAGCAAAAATTTTCTTGGAGAAAAGTCTCCCTCATGCTCCTTCAGAGGAAATTGATTATAAGAGTTATTCCTATAGACTTATTGGTCATATATATGCGTGCGAGGAAGACTATAATCAAGCAGTGTCCATTTTGCGTTCTTCAATTGAATTATCACCAACATACGAAGATGGCCATTATGACTATGCGCAATACTGTGCTCAAATAAGAAATAAAGAAGCCTGCCTTTCTTCACTTGAGAAGGCAATATTGGCCAAACCTCTTTATTGGTATCTTGCACATAAGGAACGAAGTTTTGGACCTGTTAGAAGTGAAGTTGAAAAACTTTTGGCGAGAATCAGAAAAGGAGCTTCCAGCAGGGCAAAAGATGCTATCACTAACTCAGAAAGCCCATTGAAAGAAGCGCGCGAAGCCGTCTTTAAAGCAAAGGAGGCCTTAATCATATCCAAAGATAAAGCCAAACTCAACTCAAGCCCTATGTGCGGGAATGCAGAAGCTAAATTTGAACTCGCCAAAGAAAAAGGTGAATCAGGGGATTATGTAGCTATATTGGAGGCTAAACCGATTGCTGATGAAGCTCATACTATTGCTAATGAAACGAAGAATGAAGCATATCAGGAACTTAAAAAATATCAAGATATAAGGGCATATAGAGTAAAAAAGCCATGGAAATCAGTTCATATATTTATTTGGCTTCCCTTAGTTGTTGGATTGATAGCGGGGATCGGCGGATGTACGATTGGAATTTTCGTGCCTGGCAAAGAGACAACAGGCAAAGGTTTTAGTCTTGGCTTTTTTGTGGGTCTTATAGTTGGCTTTATTTTATGTATTTATATAATCAAAGATGCGCTTGAAGGGAAGTAACTCTAGTAATCATATTGGTATGGACGTTCCGGAGAAATCCATTCGCCTGAGCTTGCAATTGTGGTGGAGGCAATGCTGCATGAGAGGATTAAAAATGAAAAAAATTTATAGAATTATTCTATTTCCGATCTACGTTCTTCTTAACTTTAGTGTCTTGGTAAAAAAGAAACGGTTGCTGTTTTGCTTACTAAGCTGCATGGTCCTCTTTCACCTAATTATAGGCGCCGCCCCATCGTCTTCGGAGAGGCCGTTCCCAAAGCCAAAGGGGCTTGTTAATGATTTCGCCAATGTGATACCTCAATCCTATGAACAAAAGATTGTTGCAATAACAAGCGAGCTGTTTCAAAAAACCGGGACGTCTGTGGTGGTTGTGACGATGCCTGATATAGGAGGTGGAGAATACAATGATTATGCGATCCGTCTGTATAACGCATGGGGGATTGGGAAAAAAGGCGAGAATAAAGGAGTCTCGATCTTTGTTACAATCAAAGAAAGAGAAATGCGTATCACGACCGGGTATGGGATAGAGGGCATACTCACTAATGATCTGGCGGGCGAAATACGGGATCGTTACATAATCCCCTATCTCAAGCAGGACAAATATGGAGAAGGATTGTTAAATGGGACTACTGCCGTGGCTCAGGTCATTGCCAGAGATGCTGGAGTAAAATTAATTGCTTTACAAGAACAAGAACTAAAATTGGCTTTGCCATCAGAAAATGCATTTAAAATAATTGAGTGCAGTAAATCAATATCTTATAGGGCAATTAGAGTTGATGTGCCATCGGGGATAGATTTAAGCAATGATAAAACTGCAAGACAGATCATGGAGCAGGCGGCACATTTCGCACAAGATAAATGTCCAAAAAAACAGCCTTTTAGCAATATTTCTGTATTTCTCTGCCAAAGAGGGCAGAAATGGGTCCGTGATTGTGAAGTAAGCGCGAGGAATTACGATCATGATAAACTGACATGGCGTGAATATAGTAATTGCCCTCTTAGGGAACGTCTTGCTCGAGAGAAAGCAATGCAGCGCGCAGAAGAACAAAGGGTTAGGGAAGAAAGAAAACGACAAGAAATGCTTGCTAAAAAGGCTGCAGAGGACCGAGAAAAAGCAGAGGCACGGAAACGGTTTGATGAATTTGTAAAGAAATATGATGTTAAGGACTGGCCTTCAAAAGAAGCTTTATTTGCCAATCCATTTGTATATGAAGGTAAAACAGTAGCGTTCGTCTCAAAATTTGAAACAATGATTTCGGCAACAGAAGGCATTTTTGAAAAAAATGATGAGCCTTTTTTAGTTTCAAAAATTCCGAAAGGATTATTTTCATCGAAAGTAAAAGTAGTTATAGCCGGCAGTGTTCTTGGAAAGAAGGAGATTAAGTTGCCAGTCCTTGGTACGGTATTAGTTCCCCATTTAAAATTTGTTGGTGTGCATTTTTGTAAAGATTGGGGATGTAGCGACATAATTGCGAAATGAGAGAAAAGATATAAATGAGAGGTTTTATATTGGGCGAAACACAAAAACTAAGAAGGAGGTATAACAATGATTGAGAAAGAGAAAGGATCAGCGGGCGGAGTAGGTTTGTGTCCATTTTCATGGATCGAGGTCACAAAGCCAGTGGGATGTTTATCGTCCTTATTTGGCGGAAAGGACAAAATACTTTCTGAGCCACAACCTTGTATGACTTCCAGATGTCAATTATGGGACGCATTACAAGGAAATTGTGGGTTGATTACAAAGAAACCATGACGGTTCAAAGGAGGTCGATACATAACTATGGTCGAGGCCCATCTGGCTGATGTCTTAGTATACGCCATACGCGTGTATCAAAAATATGTTTCCAGGTTTTTTAGAGGCTCTTGTATCTACATTCCGTCCTGCTCGCAATATTCAATTGATGCAATCCAGAAGCACGGAGCCCTTAAAGGAACGTTATTAGCCATTCGCCGTATTCTGAGATGTCGGCCTCCCTACAAAGGTGGACTTGATCCTGTCGAATGAATGGACACTGAAAAATTGTGGTTCATTTGAGAGACGCTTTGCAGCTTACTTACTTAGTTAGCCCAAATGCCATACGTGCTTTTCAAGGCTTAAGAACCTTACTTCTTGACCTGATGAACATGGAACATGGATTACCGAGTTATGGAAACATTGGACAGCATTATTCTATCTTTTAGCTCCATTTTATTGTGCGTCATTACATATCTACTCAAACGAACAGCAGATCTTCAGTTTGTAATGTCTTTGATGGCTGCATTCCAAAATGAATGGCATAGCAGAATCACTATCTTAATGCTAACCGCTCTTCGCTCTGACTTCTTGAAAAAGGCGTTCAATGAGGCAATAGAAGAAGCATATGGCTGTAGCATGAACTACCAACATATTTGTAGACTGTTAAATTCCCGGCTACGCGGCAACCGTTCAAATGAAGATCGTCTACGGTCATTCGAACAAAAACTTGCGAATATCATTTACAGGGATAAAGTGAACCCAGAGGTACCTCTTTTTTCCGCATACGAAGCCCTTGATAAAGTTTTACTATCGTTTGATCGTCTGGCCATTCTATGTGATAAACCTCAAGCAATGAACAAATTCATAAAAAAGTACAAGCCTCCTTTGCATGACCTCAAAGACATACTGCAAGCACTCATTGCTGTGAGGATAGTCTTAGCTAAAGAAAATGGAAATCCGAACTACAAGAAGGACTATATGCTGTTATTGCGTATGCTCCATTTGGCCGACAGATGCCTCTACGAAACATGCAAGAAAGGTCTTCAGCAAAGAGGAGAATGGTCAATTAGGGATTCCTTTTGGGGTTGGCGTTGGAATATAAATTCAAGATTTATTATTTGGATAAATAAGAAACTCAGTGGTAATTGGCAGGACCAGCATTTTCCTCATTCGCAAGAATAAGGGGGAAACGTCCAAAAAGTGAACGGAATAGGGGATACACCTTTTGAATGATCCAAACTTGCAACAGGATGTTGCTTAGCTCCTGTTTTTGAATTCATGTTTAGGAGTCCGATTTAAATGGGTCTACAGTGCATGTGAATGAGGGATGGCCAATCGGAGTTAGCCAATCCCTATTCGAGACGGGAGGACGATACAGGGGGTGTAA
>JAKLQB010000293.1 GCA_022013615.1 Desulfobacterales bacterium
CTTTTTAACACTTAACGATCAGGATATCTTAACAGATGCCGGTCGCGTTTCAGCTCAACTGGCTAAAGAGCTTGCTGAAAGCGAATTTGAAAAATATCAGACCCGGCAACGCCAAATTGAGGCCGACACAGCAAATGAAGAACTGAACAGAACCGTCAAACGCATTTTGCAAAATGAACGGGAGGAAAACGAATAAACTAACAAACCGAAATTCAGATAACTGGCCCAAATATGCTCATTGGGCGCAGATCTTATGTAACAGGATGTAACTGCGCCAATACCTACAGGGAGGCTTTTCCCAATAAACTATTATATTTCAATTAGTTATTTATGTTTCGGCTTGTAATTCAGGCTCGAAAAGACTAATGCATATTTCATATTAAGGAAAAAGCTCAACAATGGAAAGTGGATCGGACATTCATAGATTTTCAGCGGATAGACCAATTAAACTTTTGGACGACGATTTATTAGGCCGAAGATCATTTTCTGAATCTCTGGCGAAAGCCTTACAAACTTGGAAGGGTAGAGATAGCCTTGTCATTGCGTTATATGGTGTATGGGGTTGTGGAAAATCGTCTGTAAAAAACATGGCCATAGATGCAATGCGACAATTCGGCTCTGGTTCTCTTGAGATCGTAGAATTTAATCCATGGCAATGGGCTGGACAAAAGGGCTTACTTGAGGCTTTTTTCAAGGAAGTAGCAGTCGCACTTGGAAAAGCAGACAAAAGTAGGGCTGGCAAAAAACGTGCAAATAAATGGCGATTCTATGGGGCACTTCTAAAAACAGGTTCAACATTGTTCTCAGGTTTGTCAACGGGTTTGCCTTGGCTCCTTTTAATTGTGAGTGCATTAGGGTTAGGAGCTTTTTTGTATGAAGCACATTGGTTCCAAACCTTATCAGCTATCATCCTCTTTATATGCCTTGTCGGTACCGGTTTATTTAAATGGGGTGGGAAACTTTCAGAGCAGCTTGCAAATTTGTTTTCATTTTATTCGGAAATGCAAACAAAAAGTCTGGAGGAAATAAAAAATGAATTGAAAAAAGAGATAGCAGATTTGGAAAACCCTGTTCTGGTTGTAATTGATGACATTGATAGGCTCTCAAAAGAAGAAACACGCTTGCTAATGCAACTTGTAAAAGCGAATGCTGATTTTCCCAATATCGTTTATTTGCTTATTTTTCAAAGAGATATCGTTGAAAAAAACCTTGAGTCTTCAAATCTTTCAGGGAAGGAATATTTAGAAAAAATAGTTCAAGTGCCATTTGATATTCCCCAAGCTGATCAGATCAAAATTGAGAGGGTTCTATTTTCTGGATTAGATAGAATATTGGAAGAGGACAAGAAGGTCCTTCAAAGGTTTGATCAAACAAGATGGGGCAATCTTTTCTTTGGTGGACTTCGACCATATTTCAGAACATTACGAAATACTTACAGATTTCTATCAACTTTGTCATTTCATATAAGTCTCCTTAAGGGAGATATAGCGTTTGAAGTGAACCCGATAGATATTATTGCTTTGGAAGTACTTCGATTATTCGAACCAAATGTCTATGCCGCTATTGCACAAAATAAAACGATACTGGCAAATATTTACCAACGAGATGAACATCGTGAAGAAGCAAAGGATGCAGTGAATTCAATTATAGAGCGTGCTTCTGGTGAATATAAAGAATATGTTCAGGAAATTATAAAACAAGTTTTCCCTACAATTGAATGGGTTCTTGGCGGTTCAGGTTATGGAAGCGGGTTTTCTGAAAAATGGATCCAAGATTTGAGGGTTTGCCATCCAGATGTATTTTCTAGATATTTTCAATTAACAATACCTGAGAGAGATTTATCACAATCAGAGTTAGAGGATATTATATCAAAATCTAAAGACAGAAAATTGTTGAGAGACAAATTCCTTGCTCTCCAGGAAAGGGAATTAATTGATGTAGCTTTGAATAGGCTCGATCCCTATAAAGAAAAAATACCTATTAAAAACGCCTTGTCATTTGTAACAGCACTCCTCGATATGGCCGACAACTTACCAACAGATAAAGCCGGTTTTTTTGATATAGGCCCACACACTCATGCAAGTAGAATAGTCTACTGGTATTTGAAACAAGAGTCAGATCCGGAAAAAAGAGGTAAGATATTGTATGACTCGCTATCAATGTCTGAAGGGCTATCACTTGGGGCATCCTTAATATTAACAGAGGAGCAGAGACGGGAAAAGAAAAGAAATCCAGAAGATTATCTTGTCAGTGATAATCAATTAGAGAAGCTAAAAGAACTATTCGTATCAAAAGTGCAACATTTAGCTACGGAGACTCCTCAATGGATGGTGGATAATCAAGATTTGGTGGGAATACTATATAGATGGCTAAGATGGGGTGATCCGAAAAAGGTGAAGAAATGGATAGATGAATTCACAAAGGTTGAAAATAATTTGCTTGTATTCCTGACCAGAATGACTAGGGAGGTAAAATCTCACGGATTAGGGGATCATGTCTATCGTATAAGATATGAGATTGATTTGAAGAATGTTGAAGATTTCATCCCACTCGAAACTGTAATGCAGCGCCTATCCTCAATAAATGCAGATAAAGTTGAAGATGAAGAAAAGCGTGCTATTAAAGCCTTCGAAAAAGCTGTTCGATTAAGAGAAGAAGGTAAATCGGGAGATTTTCCTTTAGACGATGATTAAAAACTACTTAGTTAAAAAATCCTATTAATGCACTGGTTGCTCGAAGTCTCGCGCCCGTGACCATATAGTTATTTACACATATAAAAATCAAAGGAAACCAAAAGTGTCGACGCTTTCGACTGAATTAAGAAATAAGCTTGAGCGTACCGTTATCCAGGCGCGGGATGTAGCTGAAGCCGGAGCAAAAGCAGCGTTAGAGGCTCTTGCTGTGCATCATCATGAGCCTTATGGGCACATGTCTCCCGAGGAGCGCAAACTGCGGAACCATTTGCGTGCCAGGGCGCGGCAGTTGGGGGACAAACAGAACCGGAAAGGTGAACTGGAAATCACCCATCTCGTATGGGAATGCGCCTATGAGCACTGGCATAGAATGCTATTTGCCCGCTTTCTGGCAGAAAATGATCTCCTCATCGAGCCATCGATGGGTGTTGCCATCAGCCTTGAGGAATGTGAGGAACTGGCAAAAAAAGAGGGAAAGGATCTTTGGTCGTTGGCCAGTGAGTTTGCGCAACGGATGCTGCCCCAAATTTTTCGGCAAAATGATCCTGTTCTTCGCGTGACTTTTGCCAGTGAGCATCGGCTGAGCCTGGAAAAGTTGCTCAATGATCTGGAACCTGCGATTTTCACGGTAAGCGATTCACTGGGATGGGTTTATCAATTCTGGCAAAGTAAACGGAAAAAAGAGGTTAATCAATCGGGTAATAAAATTGGAGCTGACGAACTGCCGGCGGTGACCCAACTTTTCACTGAGCCCTACATGGTGAGTTTCCTGCTTGATAATTCTCTGGGAGCCTGGTGGGCAGCGAGGCGATTGACTGAAGCCGATCTACAAAATGCAGAAACCGAAAATGAACTGCGCAGAAAAGCCTCCCTCCCCGGTGTGCCACTGGAATACCTGAGGTTTGTCAAGCTGGACAATGGCTTCTGGACACCTGCTGCCGGAACCTTTGAGCAATGGCCTGAGCATTTGGGTGAACTCAAGACCCTCGATCCTTGTTGTGGTTCAGGTCACTTTCTGGTTGCTGCCTTTCTGATGCTTGTGCCTATGCGCATGGAGTTGGAAGGTCTTTCCACCCTCGATGCTTGCGATGCCGTGTTGCGCCAAAACCTTCACGGGTTGGAAATAGACAAGCGATGCGTCGAACTGGCCGTTTTTGCCCTTGCGCTTGCCGCTTGGGTTTATCCCGACGCAGGAGGCTTTCGTCCCCTGCCTGAACTGAATGTGGCGTGTTCCGGCCTTGCAATAAGCGCTAAGAAAGAAGAATGGCTCGCCCTGGCGGGAGACAACAAAAACGTGCGCATTGCATTGGAGGAACTATACAAGCAGTTCAAGGATGCACCGCTACTGGGTAGCCTGATCAATCCGAACATTGGCCTCGCTAAAGGATCACTTTTTGAACTCAAGTGGGAAGAGGTTGGGCCCCTACTGGCCAAGGCTCTGTCAGTTGAGAAAGATGATGAAAAGAATGAAATGGGGGTTGTGGCTCGTGGTGTTGTAAAGGCCGCAAAACTGTTAATCAATAAATATGAACTCGTCATCACAAATGTACCTTATCTATCCCGGATAAAACAAACAGAGGAACTAAAGAAGTTTTGCGATATCCATTATGCCGAAGCAAAAAACGACCTTGCCAATGTATTCTTAGAAAGATGCTTAAGTTTCAACCCAACGAGATGCGTCACTCAGCTTGTAATGCCTCAAAATTGGCTGTTTTTGGCCAAATATAAAAAACAGCGAGAATCATTACTTAGGGCAAGTAAGTTCAACTTGTTAGCCCGACTCGGACCCGGTGCTTTCGAGACCATTAGTGGTGAAGTGGTAAATGTGATTTTGTTTACTACCACAAAAGAAAAACGAAAACCGGCAAGTAGTTTTTCTGGCTTTAATGTCAGCAACACCAGATCCGTATCAGAAAAAGCTAATGCACTCAGAGATTATCGATTAAATATCATAAATCAGGAACAACAGACCAGAAACGCAGATTCGGCAATTGTGTTAACAGAAAACTCCATCAAGGGACGAATAGGCGACATCGCTGACAGTTATCATGGCATAACAACAACAGACCTGCCTAGATTTTCCAGATGTGTGTGGGAGAATATTAGGTGGAGTAAGGACTGGATTTTACAACAAGGCACAGTAGGTTCTAGTTGCCTATTTGGAGGGAAAGAGGCTGTTCTTCTGTGGGAAAATGGGACAGGAGGGATTAAGCAACTTAGAGATGCTGGTGCAACGGTTGTCATTACTGGATTAGATGCATGGGGCCGTATCGGCATTGTTGTAAACCGAATGAATTTAGGAGTAACCCTCTATTTGGGAGACTCTTTTGATACCGGTGTTGCAGTATTAGTGCCTCGTGATAAAATTCACTTACCTGCTCTTTGGTCGTTTTGTTCATGTCCTGATTTCGCTAAAACAATAAAGACTTTTAATGATTCCATGGTGGTGGAGTACGTTTACCTTCCAAAAGTCCCATTTGACCTGGACTACTGGACAAAAGTCGCAGAGGGAAAATACCCTCACGGTCTGCCCAAACCGTATTCCGATGATCCGACCCAGTGGATTTTCCATGGCTACCCCGCGCAGAACTCCAAACCACTTCAGGTGGCTGTTGCGCGGCTGTTGGGTTACCGCTGGCCTGCTGAATTGGATGGTAATATGGCGCTTTCTGACGAAGCCCGCGCCTGTGTTAACCAATCGGAAGCCCTGCTTCCATGGGCTGATGAGGATGGTATCGTCTGCACACAATCGATTCGGGGGGAAGAACCTGCTGTTACCCGTCTCCAGGAACTCTTAGCTGCGGCCCAAAGATCCGACTGGTCTCCAGCCAAGGAACAGGAACTAATCCTTGCAACAGGAACCAATGCCTCTAACCTCGATGACTGGCTACGTGACCATTTTTTCGAGCAACACTGCAAATTATTTCATCATCGCCCTTTCATCTGGCACATCTGGGACGGCCGCAGGCGAGACGGGTTTCATGCGCTTGTAAATTACCACAAACTGGCAGAAGGGAATGGAAAAGGCCGACAACTGCTGGAAAGCCTTACCTATAGCTATCTTGGTGACTGGATTACGCGGCAAAAGGAGGGAGTTAAGCTAGGCGAGGGAGGCGCTGAAGACCGCTTGGCAGCAGCGTTAGAGCTTCAAAAACGTCTAATCGCAATTATTGAAGGTGAACCACCTTTTGACATCTTTGTGCGCTGGAAACCAATTGAGGAACAGCCCATTGGTTGGGAACCTGATATTAATGACGGGGTTCGTTTGAATATTCGTCCCTTCATGGCCCAGGATATTCCAGGCGGAAGGAAAGGAGCAGGTATCCTGCGGTGGAAGTCTAACATAAAGTGGAATAAGGACCGTGGGAAAGACGTTGCCTCTGCTCCGTGGTTTCCGCTATTTAAGGGTGATCGGATCAATGATATCCATCTGAGCATAAACGATAAACAAAAGGCACGGAAGGAGAAAAAACAAACTTGAAGGCATATGACGCCCAGGCGCTGCACCAAAAACTAAAGGAAATCCCGGATTAGACGGAGATTAGACGGACTTTAGCAGGACTTTTAGACCGATAATTATATAACTATTTTAAATAAAAAGAAAAAGTAAGCATGATGCTTTTCGAGATAGACGGATATTCATCAAAAAGCGAGTATTATTTTATATGAATCCAACGATAACAGTAATCGAAGCATTGCGAAATTCATTGACGGCAGCCGCCCGTTTCAACCGCTCCGATATGGTCGCCCCAGCAGCCATTTTATGGA
>JAKLQB010000001.1 GCA_022013615.1 Desulfobacterales bacterium
AGAGAACTACCTTCATCCAGATTGATCTTAATGTTAGAATAAGATTCATGGAAGGTAGTCATGAGAAACGGCATGAAGTACCTGGCATAGGTCTTGCTGGTTCCCAGGCGAAGCACCCCCCGTTTTAGTTCTTTCATGTCCCCGATCACATGTTCTATTTCTTTTTCATATTCGAATATTTTCCGCGCGTAATCATAAAGTGTTTTTCCTTCGTCGGTGAGGTAGATCTTTCGCCCTTTTCTTTTGAATAGTTTAAGGCTGCAAAATTCTTCAAGGAGTTTCAATTGGGCAGTGACAGCCGGTTGTGTAATATAAAGCTTTTCGGCTGCCCTGGTGCAACTCAGATATTTTGCGGTTTGATAAAAAACCCTGAGCTGGTTGAAGTTGATCACGGGTGTAAAATTCCTCCTGAGCCTACCGTTAAATAAATTTTATAGATCAAAAACAATCATAAGTAAAATTTATGATTATCATAAATAAAATGAACTTGACAGATTTTCTTTATTAATCAAAGATGATATATATGTAGAAAATCATTTTTTCATGGATTTAGGAATTACGAATTATTTAAGGAGGTTATGGTTGTGCCAACTTAAATAATGCTGTAAATTTTGACTTTTTACGATACCATCAAGCTTCACTTAAAGCACTTTCCATTCAACCGTAAACATTTAAATGAGGAGGAGAAAAATGGCAGATAAAAAGACAGGGAGGTTTCCGGATCCCCATGAGTATCAGGTTCCCCCGGAACTTGAAGGATGGGAAGAGATGTATCCATCACACTATCTGTTCTCCAAAGAAAGGGAAGATTGGGAGAAGAATCAATTCTGGTATCTGGACAAAATACATGCCCCAGAGCCCATGCCACCATTAGATCTGATCTTTCAGGAGGCATGGCAGATCTCTCTTTCCCAATACACTACCAGGGTATTCTGCATCCCACCTGCCCAGGGAATCGCCCAGAGGATGATCGGGCCATACATGTACATCTGTGCGATTGCGCCTCCGCCGGATGAGGTGATAGGCGAAAAGGCCCAGTTGTTTGAGAAGCGGGTATTCTATGTATTTGAACACTATAATGAGTTGTGGGACAAGTGGCTGACCAAATTCAAGGCCCTTGGTGAAGAGATGGAGGCGGTTGAGGTCCCAAAAGAACTGCCGAAATTTGTTCCCGAAGACCAGGTCCTTCCTGCCCCCACAGGCTGTTATGTTTCCTATGACCTTATTGCGGCATTCGATACATTAGTTCATAAGATGTTCAAGGGATGGCAGTATCATTTTGAGATGCTGAACCTAACCTACCTTGCCTACCTCATGTTTGGCGATGTAACCAGGAAACTTTTCCCCGATATTAGTGAGAGCTCTATTGGCAAGATGGTGGCAGGGGCCTATGTATCCATGTTCCGACCCGAAGAAGAACTCTGCCAGCTATCCAGATTAGCCACCTCTTTAAGTGGTGTAGCAGGTATCCTCAAGAGTGAAAAGACAGCGGAACAGAAGGTTACGGAGCTTGAAAAGTCAGAGGACGGGAAGAAGTGGCTTGAGGCCCTTGATAAGGCCAAAGACCCGTGGTTCTATGTATCATGTGGAAGCGGGTGGTTCCATCATGAAGGGAGCTGGATCACTAACCTGGATATTCCATTTAGCTATATCAAGAGTTACGTGGAACGGCTGGAAAAAGGAGAAACGATCGAGCGGTCTCTGGATGGGGTTGATAAGGAAAGAGACGAAACCGTTGCCAAATATCGTGAATTGATACAGAGCGATGAAGACAGGGCATCCTTTGATGGCGCCTACAAAACCGTAAGGACCATTTACAGGTATGCCGAGGACCACCTTTTCTGGGTTGAGCACTGGTTCCATACCATATGGTTTTCCAAAATAAGGGAATTTGGAAATCTCCTGGTTGATAACGGCATGATAAATGAGGTGGACGACATATTTATGTTCAACCGCTACGAAATACCCGAGCTTCTCACCGAGGTGGCCACCGGTTGGGCCCTGGGCGTGAATATTCCGCTGAGGGGCGACTATTACAAGGCCAAGGCTGACAAGCGAAAGAAGATCCTCAAGGCGGCAGGTGAATGGAACCCGATCCCTGCCCTGGGTGTTCCACCCGAAGAAGTGGCAGAGCCCTTCACCATTATGCTGTGGGGCGTCACCACCGACAAAGTCCAGGAATGGCTCAAAGGCATGGGAGAGGGAGACGTCAGGCCTGAGGATGTCTTTGAAATCAAGGGCTTTGCTTCTTCGGCAGGCGTTGTTGAAGGCCCGGCGCGTGTCCTCAAGCTGCTCAAGGAGGTTGTGAACATTCAACCGGGAGAGATCCTGGTTTGCCCCACCACTAACCCCTCCTGGGCTCCTATATTTACCAAGATCAAGGGTGCGATTACTGATATCGGAGGGCTCACCAGCCATGCGGCCATCGTGTGCAGGGAATATGGTGTCCCGTCGGTTACAGGCACAGGAGTCGGCACCTCGGTAATTAAAACCGGGGATAAGATAAGACTGGATGGCGATCGCGGAATTGTAACCATACTGGAAAGGTGTTAATAGCTGAATTGTTGGGAGGGTATGTGCCGTAGCACATGCCCTCCAAGCACAGCATTATAATCAGAGAGGTGTTTTCCATGAAGTGGATATATCGTTTTGATGAGTTAGGCAAAGAGCATAACGATATAGTGGGGAAGAAGTGTGCTAATCTGGGAGAGATGACGAGAGCCGGGTTTCGAGTCCCCCCCGGGTTCGCGCTGACACTGGGAGCTTATGAAAGGTTTATGAAGGAGACCGGCGCTATTGAAGATATTCGCCGGTACCTTGCCACATTCAGCGCTGATCCTGACAACCCTGAAGATATGCCAAAATATGACAAGGCATCTGAAGAGATGAGGGGTATTTTGGAATCCAAAGAGATGCCTGAGGATATGGAGAATGTCATCAGGCAGTATTACGATGGGGTTTGCAAGATGGCGGGCATTAGTGATGTTCCCGTGGCCACACGCTCAGCGGGACCGGCCAGCCACCCCGGGCAATACGAAACCTATCTCTGTATCAGCGGTAGTTCGGAGGTGATGAAGAACATCATCAGGGTGTGGTCGAGCACATTTAATCCTCGCTCCAT
>JAKLQB010000294.1 GCA_022013615.1 Desulfobacterales bacterium
GTCTTTACCAGGACATACTGTTCTGTTTTTTCTCCATAATAAATCTCCGGCTGCTCTACATTTAGATCCACCTCAGAGACTGGAGGCACGTCTTTGATGAAGAGGCGTGGAAGGCCCTCTCTGTTTACTTCATTGACCGGACTTGCGGCCAATCCATAGCCATGGGTATAAATCAGGTGTCTATTGACCCAGGTATTTGCCTGGGGAGGCAGTTGACCAATAACCAATTCCCTGGCCGCCAGCATAAGCTGTCGATACTGGTTATTGATCAAATAACGATCTACGTCCACATTGTTAAAATCATAATAAAGCCGTATGGACTGAATTTGCCTATAGGTTTGAAGTAAGGGGCGTTCGTCCCAAATCCTGATATTTTGTACAGTCACATCATGCTTCTCGATATCTTCCACTCTGAGTGTATCGTTGACCTCAAAATCGACTTCTTTTATCTTGTCCAGATTATAGGCCTTACGGGTATATTCAATATTATAGGCAATGTAAGGTGATTCCTTTGCCAATTCATTGGGTGCGACAATAAATTTTTGTACCAAAGTGGGAAAACCGGTGCCAAACAACAACACGGCCCCTAACCAGATTCCGCCACTTAACAAGATCAATTTTTTTCTGGACTTAAAAACGTCAATGAAAAGAACCACAGCCAGGCCCAACGTTAGGATGATCAAAGCCCAGTATGCCCATACCTTAAAATGTACATCGGTATAGCTGGCACCGAAAGCAGGTCCCTGGGTGGAATACAAAAGTCCATATACTTTAAGATAAAAACCCCAGGCCACTAACAAAACAATAATTCCTAAAAGGAAAACAAGGTGTTTTTTGGCTTTCTCTAAAATGGTAATCTTAGGTAGAGAGGGTGGCGCACCTTCTGCCGGGGAAAGGTCACCAACGATTTGAAGCGCACCGTTTTTTAAATACCATGCGATAGTGATGAGACCCGCAAAAACGAAGAAAACCATTAAACCATTTCGGACCAGAATATAGAGGGGAAGAGAAAACACATAAAAGCCGATGTCCTTGTTAAAAATTGGATCTGTGCTTTCAAAGGGTTCCTGGTACAAATAGCGCAGGACCATATCCCAATGATCTGAGCCCTTTGATGCAATAACAAAGCTAAGAATTAGGATAACGGCCAGAAGAATGGTATTTAGGGCCCTGCCTGAAAGGCCAACCTGGGAAAAATAACCGCCCGCATCTCCAAGATTCATTCCACGCCCATCGTCAGGATGCAAACGTGTGGCAACGTATATGTTAATGATTATAATGATCATCAAGGGTAGCCACACCACAAATCCAAAGCCAAATCTGCTCAAAAGCATAGTCCAAAAAACCGGCGCAAAATCAAGGTTCTCGAACCACAGCCAATCAGGATAGATGGAAATACCTGCCCAGAGGAAAAGGACAATCAAAATTCCGAACCCGACAAGTATTTTCTTTTTCATGATGGAATCTCCAATAAGATAGGGGCGTGAGCCCTTCAAGTAGGTGGTCATAAACGACTTATAATTCTATATTCAGCCAACATGCTTTTCCCCTGAAATGAACATTAGGGTTTTTTATTTTTTTGTGCAAGAGTTTCTCAATGAACAGGAAATCTTTCCATATTTTCCTCCGATGATCATTGTGCTCGGCATTGGCTGAACGTTCCAAATGCTTTTTCAAACCTTGTTTTTCCGCATCGTTTCCTCTATGGGTGCACGGTTTCGCCCACGCATATGATGTGCACAATCTCTGTCCCCTTCAATTCGCCCTGTACACCTTCTGGCCTTTTCAAGAAGGGAGGGCTTAAGATTTTGATAATGCAGGTCTGATAAAAACCCGGCCAGCACCCGGACTGTCTCCCGCGGCCGGTTGTATCCCCGCCATGCATCATGAAGAAGGACTATGTCTCCTCCTTTAGCAGTGCGCAGCCTCCTGGCAATCCTCGCAGCCCCTCCCCAGGGGCCCCAATCCACTGCGCTCAAGCTCCACATAACCACGGTCTGTCCAAGTTCCCGGGCCTGATCTATCATGCAGCGGCGAAGGCGACCGTGTGGAGGGCGGAAGTATCGGGGCGAGCGCCCCAGCACATCAGCAAGGGCCGCGCTCCCGAAAGATACCTCCTGTCGTGCAACCCCTGATGAAATGGTCCAGGGGTGGCGATGGCTCCAGGTGTGATTTCCCACCTCATGCCCCTCATCGGCTATGCGTCGCACCAGTGAAGGGAAGCGGACGGCATCTTCACCCACAACGAAAAAGGTGGCATACGCACTTGCTCGTGCCAGGATATCAAGGATTAGAGGGGTAAATCGAGGGTCAGGCCCGTCGTCGAAGGTCAGGAACACTAGCCCTCCCTCACTCGGTCCCCGGCACACCGTATCTCCGTCTGCGATAAGTCTCCGGCGAATCATCTTCTGAATTATCCTTACCAAAGTGCTTCATGAGCTGCTGCCGCGTCAGCCAAAAAACGTGGGGCTTTATTGGTCTTATCTTCCAGGATTCGTCCCCCCCAGCAAAGGCATACAGGAGCAGGCGGAAGTGCAATCGAAGAAGACCCGCCCTTGGCCCCCCGGCTAAAGCCTCCACCTGGAAACCAATGCGTTTACCGCGGGGCCGGAACCAGTTAATTCCCCGATAAACGGGGATCTCCCTTAGCCATGAGTCAA
>JAKLQB010000295.1 GCA_022013615.1 Desulfobacterales bacterium
GCCATCGGTAAAAAAGATGTGTATTAAATGCAAGATCATAAAACGAAAGGGAATCGTGCGTGTGATCTGTGAGAACCCTCGCCATAAGCAAAGACAAGGGTGATTGGTTTCAGGCTTTAGTTCAAAATAATTATAAAGGGAGTGGAGATTGGCCAGAATTGCGGGAGTTGATTTACCAAGGGGAAAAAGGATGGAGATTGCCTTAACCTATATATATGGTATAGGCAGAAGTTCTTCACGAAAGATACTTGGCGACGCGGAAATAGACTGGAATATCAAATCGGATGAAATCACCACGGAGCAGCTCACCGGTATCCGGAAGATTATTGACGAAAAATACCAAGTTGAAGGCGATCTCAGGCGTGAAATATCCATGAACATAAAAAGGCTAATGGATTTGGGCGCGTATCGCGGGCTGAGGCATAGAAGAGGTCTTCCGGTCAGAGGCCAGAGAACAAGTACTAATGCCAGGACGAGAAAAGGTCCTCGAAGGGCTGTCATGGGAAGGAAGAAAAAATAGTAATTTGAGGAAAGAGTATGGCAAAAGCCACAAAAAAGAAAGGCAAGAGCAAGAAAGAGAAAAGAAATGTTCCCAGTGGAATTGTACATATACAATCCACTTTTAATAACACTATCGTGACCATCACTGACCCTGCAGGAAACGTCATAGCCCAGTCAAGTGCAGGCAGGGGGGGAGTCAAGGGTTCGCGAAAAAGCACGCCCTTTGCCGCCCAAATTGCTGGCCGGGATGCCATAAAACAGGCCATGGATCAGGGATTGAGAGTGGCTGAAGTGCGAGTGAAGGGACCGGGAGTAGGGAGGGAAGCAGCTCTACGTTCCCTTCAGGTAGAAGGGCTTACTGTGACCGTTATCAGGGATGTAACCCCGATACCCCACAATGGGTGCAGGCCCCCTAAGAGACGAAGGGTATAAAGAAAGAGTGAACTAAAGTGCCTAAAGTGATCTAAAGTGATCTAAAGTTGGGAAGAAAAGAGGCAAGGCATAGGTGAGGGGTTAATAGTCTGCTAAAGCAAGGAAGAAAAATGATTCAATTTATTGAAAATTTTACAACTTGCTTATGTTAAGTGAGGTTTTTTTTGAAGCTTTGTATTTTACTTCTACATGGAGTAATGGAATGGCGAAGATACCGTCCTTAGTGGGGGTGTAGACTGGGGATTGGCCCATAAAGCCGGGAGCACAAGCGATCGCGGACAATGGGGGAGCGAAGCAAGGCTAAGCTCAAATTAATTTTAGGCACTTTAGATCACTTTAGGCACTTTAGATCACTTATATAAGGGGAGGGGATAGTTTGGCCAGATATGTTGGTTCATCTTGCAGGTTATGCCGGCAGGAGAATTTAAAACTGTTTTTGAAGGGGGATCGTTGTTACGCCGACAAATGCTCTTTTGAGAGAAGGCCCTATGCGCCTGGGCAACATGGACAGAGGCGCGGGCGGAAACCTTCGGATTACAGGGTTCAACTCAGGGAGAAGCAGAAAGTTAAAAGGATCTATGGCGTCTTGGAAAAGCAGTTCAGAGGCTATTATTCTCGATCAGAAAGACAAAAGGGAATTACGGGGACAAACCTCTTGGTTTCACTTGAATCCCGACTGGATAATATCGTCTATAGAATGGGCTTTTCCAATTCAAGAAATCAGGCGAGACAAATGGTCAGACACAACCATTTTTTGGTGAACAATAAGAAGGTCAATATTCCTTCTTACTTAGTGAGGCCGGGAGATGTGATTGATGTGAAAGAGAAAAGCCGTAAGGTCCCGCAGCTTCTGGAAGGTATGGAAACTGTCGTTAGAAGGGGTATCCCAGATTGGATTGAAGTTGAAAAGGAAAAGTTTAGGGGGACTCTAAAATCCCTGCCTAATCGAGAAGATATTACAATGCCCATTCATGAACAGCTTATTGTAGAATTGTATTCGAAATAAGGTATGGCAGATTAATTGATTATTGATTACTGACTATTGGCTCTTGATATTTGGAAATAAATAGCGGTCAATCGCCAATCGAAAATAGTAAATCGAAGGGGGAGGCTTTCTTGGTAGACTTAAAAAGCAAAAATTGGCGGGAATTGATTAAGCCCAAACGGGTTGAGATCGATCAGGGGAGCTCTACAAATTCGTATGGGAAATTCACATGTGAGCCGCTCGAAAGAGGATTTGGGATAACAATCGGTAATGCGTTGAGAAGAATCCTGCTTTCATCCCTGCAGGGAGCTGCAATTGTTTCTGTTAAATTTGATGGGGTGCTTCATGAATTTTCCACTATTCCAGGGGTGTTTGAGGATGTGACGGATATTATATTGAATTTGAAGGAGATCAAGCTGAAAATTGTTGATGTTGAAGAGGCGGTGGTCCACATATCCCGAGAGGGGGAGGGAAAAGTTACGGCGGGGGATATTGAGACTCATGGCCTGGTGGAGATTTTAAATCCTGATCAGCACATAGCTACTCTGAATAAGGAAGCCAAACTCAATATGGAGATGGTTGTAAAGATAGGGAAAAGTTATGTTCCCGCTGAAAGGATCAACGCTAAAGATAAGGTCATTGGTGTTATCCCCATGGATGCGATTTTTTCTCCTATACTGAAAGTTAACCATGTTGTTACAAGTGCACGTGTAGGGCAGATTACCGATTATGATAAGCTGACACTTGAAGTTTGGACCGACGGCAGTGTTTTACCCGAAGATGCAGTCGCTTATTCGGCTAAAATCTTCAAGGAACAGATGACTCCGTTTATCAATTTTGAAGAAGAACCAGAACCAGAGGAAGAGGAAGAAGAGGAAAAGGAAGAGAAACTAAATGAAAACCTGTTCAGGCCTGTCTCTGAGCTTGAATTATCTGTACGCTCCGCCAATTGTCTTAAAAATGCGAATATCACGCTGATCGGAGAGCTGGTTCAAAAGACAGAACCGGAAATGTTGAAAACAAAAAATTTTGGAAGAAAGTCTCTCAATGAAATCAAAGCTATACTTGATGAGATGGGGCTTTTCCTGGGGATGAAACTGGATAATTTTCCACCGGCCGAGGAGCAGGATGAAGGTGAGGAAAAGGAAGAGGACGCAGATAAATGAGGCATCGAAAGGCAGGTAAGGAATTAGGACGCAATCCAAGTCACCGAAGGGCAATGCTTAGGAATATGGTGACCTCTCTACTCAAGCATGAGCAGATAGAGACAACCGATGTGAAGGCAAAGGCCGTGAGACCAGTGGCCGAGAAAATGATTACCCTTGCCAAACGGGGGAATCTTCACGCAAGACGCCAGGCACTTGCCTATATTCAGGACAAGGGGACAACCCACAGGCTGTTTGGTGATCTGAAGGATAGGTATCTCGAAAGACAGGGTGGTTACGTCAGAATTATTAAGAAGGGTGTCCGAAAAGGAGACGGGGCGGCCATTTCCGTTATTCAACTCCTGCCCATTGAAGAAGGAAAGAAGTCAGGAAAGAGGAAAGTTAAAAAATCAAAGACCAAAAAAGCATCTCCTGATAAAGCAGGCGATGTTACGGCCGGAAAGGAAAAAAAAGGAGAAAGCAAACCTAAACGTGAAAAGGCCGCCAAAAAGGAAGAGAAGAAATGAGATGAGTTTCCAATACAATGCTTTTGCATTATTTTCTTTTCGGAGCTCAGTAAAAACCTCCTTGCCGATTTTATGGCAAGGAGGTTTTTTTGTTTTAATTGGAGGATACTGGGCATAAGCGCTAAGTTATTTTTTTGCGCCGGAAGGCCTGTGGAGGGTTTACTGAAAAAGATGAACATCGAACATCGAACGCCCAACATCGAATGTTGAATGAAAGATAAAAACAAGGGCAAGAATCTCATTAAAGGAACTTAGGGAGACTCAGAGATGGCTAAAACTTATTCAGAGTGTACCACTAATTAAAAAACCTGAACTATTTAGATGATATTTTAGAGGAAACAGAAGAATTAATTAAGATTTTCGTTACGAGTATCAAAACGGCTGAAAAGAAATAGTCGTTGAATGTTCGGTATTGGATGTTTGTTTTTTATTCGATGTTGGACGTCCATCTTTCAAAAACAACCCCGTATGGCATAAATGCTACCTGTGAATGTTTAAAAAGTAACTTAGCGCTCAACTTACTGGTTTTATGGTGAAAAGGCAGAACATACCGCCGGAGGATGATTATGAGATTCGCTGCCCCAGACTGGGCCATCAGATCTCTTTTTCATACTGCCGCTCAGAAAATCGGGGACTTCCCTGTTTCAAGACACTGGACTGCTGGTATGATCATTTCCTTGTGGAAGAGTATTTTAGAAAGGAACTGACACCTGAAGAATGGGATAAGGCATTCAAAAGGTCTGGAACAACCAAGATGCTCTCGCTGTTGGAATTAATCGAACAGGCAAAAAAGGGCACGAAAGAAGAATGATAAAGC
>JAKLQB010000296.1 GCA_022013615.1 Desulfobacterales bacterium
GTAGCCTTCAGCTCATTGAGATAGCTAATAAAATAGGCACGATCCCCTACGAGTTGACGTGTGGCGTATCAAAACGGGTCAAACGCATTTATACTTGAGATCCACTGAACCCATACTTCCAGGCACTGTAAATGGGAAAGTTTTTATCCAGCATCGAGCATCCAGCAACCAGCATCTCTACGCCTCAAGCAACAAATTTGATAAACGCACAAAAACTCGTCGGCTTGAGGCCTTGGCTTCGCTAGTTAGACGGCTTTGGGTAACATGATAAAAAATTTTGATCCCTTGTTCAATTTACTTTCCATCCTGACCTTTCCGCCGTGGGCTTGAACAATGGCCTGAACAAAACTTAATCCCAGTCCCAGCCCGCGTTTTGATCGACTGCTGTCGCCGCGGTACAGCCGGTCCCAGATTTTGTTGACTTCGCCCGGGGCAATCCCGATACCCTGGTCGGCCACCGAGATGACCGCAAAATCCCCCTCTTCGTAGACTGAAATATCGATGTGCCCACCGCTGTCACTGTATTTGATGGCGTTGTCCAGGAGGTTTGCAAGGACTTGCTGAATGCGATTGCGATCGGCGTAAATACTCAAGTCATCCGGTAGATGGGTAATAACAGTTACCTGCTTTTCATCGGCGACGATATCGTAAAGTTCGACAACGGCCCGGACAACTTCGGGAATCGGCACATCGACGATGTCCAATCGCATGGCGCCGGTTTGCGCTTCCGCAACATCCATCAGGGTAGTGAGCATGGTCAGGACCCGCTCGGATTCTTCCATACAATCGGCCAGGGCTTCATAACAGGCATCGGGATTACGCTCATCTTGCATGGCCAGTTCCGCCACCCCGCGCAGGCGGGTCATGGGCGTGCGTAAATCATGGGCGACGTTGTCTAAGGATTCATGCATGGCCTGGATCAGAGAATCATTTTTGTCAAGCATCTCGTTAAAAAGACTGACGAGTTCATTGAGTTCGCCGCGTTCGGAGCGCACGGGCACGCGGGTGCTCATCTTACCGGTCTTGAGAATATCGCGCACTGTTTGGATTAACTGCCGGATGGGGCGGATGGACCGAAATGTTAAGAGAGTGCCAATGAGGATACCTAACAGTAGGAGAGGAATGACAAATTTAAAAAAAACCGACCTGGAGTAAGACAAAAATTCTTCACTCTGGGTTGAGTTCTTGCCGATCTGCAGAATAATCCCTCTGGATAGATGGGCGGAACCTACGGTCCAGGTATTTTTACCATAGTCCCTGATTGACAGCCAGGAGTCCTGGCGGATGGAGCTGGTGGTATTGAGTTGGCGGAGGTCAAAACCTTCGGAGCCCGGCGGGATGCTGACAAACAAAATCTGGTTGAGCGGGCCGATGATGCGGGTGAAAAAAACATCGGTACTGCCGTGGGATTGTTCGTCAAACCTTGCTTTGATGGCGGGTAGGCCGCCCTCTTCATACCAGGCCCGGTATTCTTGAATCCGGGCCTGGATAACTTCCCGTTCCCTTTGCTCCACCAGCACTGTGATAAGGTAATAGGCAACAAGGAATAAGGCCATTGAGCTGACGACGAAAAAGAGCGCATACAAAATGCTCAATTTCAAACTGAAGGTTAATCCGATCCGCTTATTCGTCCTTAAGGACATATCCCACCCCACGAACCGTATGAAGCATTTTGCGGTCAAAGTCTTTGTCGATCTTATTGCGCAGGCGGCAAATCAGCACATCGACTACATTGGTTTGAGGATCGAAGCTGTAGTCATAAATATGCTCCAGAATGGATGTCTTCGAAATGATCCAGCCGGGATGACGCATCAGATATTCCAGCAAGGCAAATTCCCGGGCCGGCAGGCTGATTGTCTTCCCGTTGCGTTTTATTTCGCGTGTTAAAAGGTCGATGGAAAGCCCACCTACGCTAAGAGTAGAAGGTTCAGCAACCCGGTTGTTTCTGCGGATCAGTGCCTGAATGCGGGCTAAAAGCTCGGAAAAGGAAAACGGTTTGGTCAAATAGTCGTCCCCACCGCTCTGCAACCCCTTTATCCGGTCGTCCACGGAACGTCTGGCACTGAGGATAATTACCGGGGTTAAGATCTTTTTGGCCCGCAGCCGCTCAATCAGTGACAGTCCGTCAAGTTCCGGCAACATAATGTCCACCACCGCAGCGTCATAGGGCTCACTGAGGCCCATATGCAGGCCATCTACACCATCCTCTGCTACGTCGACCGCAAAGCCGGCCTCCTTCAGCCCCTTGGAGACAAAAGATGCTATTTTCTTATCATCTTCAACAACCAGGATTCTCATTTTTTTAGGCCCTCCATGTAACCCAGATTGTGCAGTAGCCTCCTACTGCGACTTGAAAATCCTTGCTGTAACGCTTGTTTCCCGATTTTGTTCCTCGACATATTTATGAATATGCCTACGTCACAAAATCGCTCCAACTGCGCGTTTCGCTATGGTTTTCTGCGTCTCGCTACGGATTCTACTGCACAATCTGGGTTTAAACCATCACTTCTTCATAATTTTTTTGGAAAATTACAAAATTGTAATGAACTGGTAAGGCTGTGGAAAGAATTTATCATTAACATTTTATAAACAAAAGCCATTTGTGGCAGAAAATTAAAACAGGGAGGTAAAAGAAAATGAAACAAACAATCAATTTTACAAGGTACATCGTGGTTATGGTGATGGTCGCGCTTTTGATAGGAGTCGGTCTTCAGGTGGCAACGGCATCAAAAGATAGCCCTGCACGGATGATTCCGGAGAATTTCAGTGAGCTTGCCGAGAAGGCCCGACCCGGAGTTGTCAATATCCAGACGGTGAAAACCGTAAAGGGTGGGGGCCCCGTGTTTCGTCACTTTTTTGGGAATCCTTTCGGTGGCAAAAACCCTTTTGAAGATTTTAGGGGACCTCACTCTGAGGGCGGTCCCTCTCGGAATTTCAAACAGCAGAGTTTGGGGTCCGGGTTTATTATCGACCGTGAGGGGTACATTGTGACCAACAATCATGTGATTGAAAATGCGGATCAGATTAAGGTCAAACTTGCCATGGGGAAAGAGTTTGACGCGAAAGTGGTGGGACGTGACCCCAGAACCGATCTGGCCTTGATAAAAATAGAAGCATCTTATGACCTGACTCCCCTCGAAATGGGCGATTCGGATGGGCTCCGGGTCGGTACATGGGTGGTGGCCATCGGGAGCCCCTTTGGCCTGGAACAGACCGTGACGGCTGGTATTGTCAGTGCCAAAGGCCGAACCATTGGTGCGGGACAATATGATGATTTTATTCAGACAGATGCCTCCATCAACCCGGGAAATAGCGGCGGTCCGCTCATCAATATGAAAGGAGAGGTGATTGGGATCAATACGGCCATTTTCTCCCAGGGGGGCGGAAACGTTGGTATCGGGTTTGCTATTCCCGTCAATCTGGCACAGGGCATCATTGAGCAGCTGAAAAATGAGGGCCAGGTGACCCGTGGTTGGTTGGGGGTCGGGATTCAGGATATTACCCCTGAACTGGCAGAGTACTATGGGGTTAAGGATAAAA
>JAKLQB010000297.1 GCA_022013615.1 Desulfobacterales bacterium
ACAAGCTCACGTTCGGATTCGATTTCTTCGACGATTTTCTCCTGAGTTTCCAATGGTGGTAGGGGAATTTGTTTCGTTTGATAAACATCATTTCTGTTTAGTCCTGGAACAGCCCCACCTCCTTTTAATAAAGTTAAGTTCATTTGTTTCAATATGTAATACAGAAATTTGAAGTCGATTCTTATTTTGTCTTTTATGGCTATGTAATAAGTTGTGTCTATTGGGAAGCAGTTTTCATCAAACCAGACAACCTCCCCGGCAGATCCTTTTCTGCCTACAATAATAGCTGGCCCTTTAATAAGATAAGAATCGTGCCAACCTGTTATTCCGTTGGAACCTACTACTGGAAATGGCCCAGGTTTCCTTTTCTCTTTTGGTAAACTCGCACCATATTCCAAAGTACACATATTAGAAAACTCAACCATCGGCCAATCCGGGTCGATTTTGATTGTGGGTTTGTAGTTTTGGACGATCTGTTTCGCGCCATCAATGATTTTTTGATATCCGTCCAGTTCCGCGACAATCTTTTCCTGAACTTCCAAAGGGGGGATGGGTAGACTTATTGTTTGATAAACATCGTTTCTGTTTAATCCGGGAACGGCTCCACCGCCTCTCAAATCGATTAAGTTCACATTCTTCAGCATATAAAATAGAAATCTCAGATTGGTCTTAGAATCATTTTTCAGCCTCACATAATAGGTTGTATCGATGGGAAAGCAGCTTTCAGCAATCCAAACCACCTCACCTGCTGAACCTTTTCTACCCACAATGATCGCAGGCCCTTCAATAAGATAAGAATCGTGCCAACCTGTTATTCCGTTGGAACCTACTACTGGAAATGGCCCCGGTTTCCTTTTCTCTTTTGGTAAACTCGCACCATATTCCAAGGTGCAAACGTTTTTAAACTCCACCATCGGCCAATTCACATTGACATAACTGATAACCACCTTATACCTATCCCCGGAAAGATTCCAATCAGCGGATTCGGCGATCTTCTTTTTGCTGACAGCATGCGCGATTGCCATGCCGTCCTTATCCATCTCAAAACCATTCCCTTTTGCAATTGCCTCTTTCCATGCCTTGACGATTTTCAGAGCCTGGGGCAGGTCGTTTTTATCAATGGTCCTGCGCTGGGCTCCCAGATCAAAGCCGTCGTTTGACACCTTTACGAAAAGGATTTCACCGGTCTTTTTAGCCAGGGTTTTGTCCATTATCAGAATGCTTGTTTTAACGCCTGAGTATGGTTGAAAGACTCCAGCGGGCAGAGAGATAACAGCGTACAAATAGCCTTCATCCACTAACATCTTGCGCAGATTTTTATAGGCATTCTGAGACTGGAAGATGATGCCTTCAGGAACAATCACGCCGGCCCTGCCGTGAACGTTAAGGTGTTCCGCAATGTAGTCCACAAAAAGGACTTCACTCCGTTTGGCCTTTATAGTGAAACGGGAATGGGGCCGGATGCCGCCTTTGGGCGACATGAAGGGCGGATTGGCCATGATCACATCATAACGCTCGTCCCAGCGGTCTTCGCTGGTGAGCGTGTCGTATTCATAAATTGATGGGTTTGCAAAGCTGTGCAGATACATGTTGACCAGAGACAAACGCACCATGTCAGGGGAGATGTCATAGCCGCAGAAATTAGCCATAAGCCGGCCTTTGTCGTCAGTGGTCAAAAGGTCGCCTGGACGGCTTTTTGTATTTTGTCTAAGGATGTGTTTGTATGATGAGATCAGGAATCCGGCTGTGCCGCAGGCTGGATCCAGAACAGTATCCTCTTTGGCGGGTTCTACAATTTCCACGATGAAATCAATGACATGCCGCGGGGTACGAAACTGCCCGGCGGCGCCTTGACTGCTCAGAACGGAAAGCAAATACTCAAAAGCATCCCCCAGCCGTTCGCTGTGGTCATAGGCAAAGCCGTTTATTTCCTTTAAAAAGAGATTTAGTGTTTCCGGGTCTCTGTAGGGCAAAAACGCACCTTTGAAAATATCCCTGAAAAGCTGGGGAATATTTTCGTTTATATTCATCTTCTCTATTCCCTCAGCATAGAAGATAAGACGTTCGTGTCCCCCAAGTTTGCTGTCCAGCAGGCGGCTCCAGGCATACTGTTTGAATTTGCCTGTAAAAAAAGTGGCCTTGCCTCCGA
>JAKLQB010000298.1 GCA_022013615.1 Desulfobacterales bacterium
AATTAAAGAAGTCGTTAAAAGAAATAAGGCTTTCCCCATCATAGTTGCCCAGGTAAAAATAATTTATATGATGCGGGAGGAAGGATTCATCCACATCCAAATCACATATTCGCTTAAATTCATTTTTCAAGACCCGTTTCAGTATGTCATATTCCTCTTTCTTTTCTCCATCGTAAAGAAAGATGCAGTCAATATCACTGGTAAACCCTATGGCCCCGCTGCCTATGCCACCATATATACCGATTAGAATCGGCTGATCCTGGATATCCAGTTCTAATTTAATGCGGTCAAAGAGCCCTTTGATCAACCGGAGGTGGACATCTGCATAAAGTTGTGCCGTTCGGAATCCTCTCCCCCGCCTTCTGAGTTGTTCCCGATAGATCATATTGATCTCTTTCTTGAATTCCTGCTCTATGGGGTCCTTTCCCTCATTGACTATGATATTAAGAAGGTTGAGTACTTTTTTTTGGTACTCAGGGGTGATCTTTTCTCCGTAACGCTGTTTGATCCAGAAAACATTTTCTGCCTTCATGTCTTCGGTGGCAGAAATGATCGCTCTCTCAATATTCATTCCTGCCAATGACAAGGCCCACGAAATCTTGTGGAGAAGCCCTTTTTTATTAGAGGTATTAACGGTGAGGATAGACTGGTCGTCGTTGATGTTCTTAAACTTAGGGACAATTTGATCTCGTATTACCTCACGTTTTTTCTCCCACAGAAAGATCTCCTTTTCGATATTAGTGTCACCTTTCAATACCTTTCGGAGTGATTCAAAGAGCATATTTTCAAGAAGCGCCGGCTCGTATTTTTGAGGGATCCTGATTTTATAAAGGTCTGTTACTACCCCATCCCGTATATTGATTTCTGCCTCCAGGATGTGGCAATCGTGGATGGTTAAAATCCCCGCCACCTTGCTGAGAAGAAAAGGTTTGTCAAAAGTACTGACAAAACAAAGCGCCTCCCTTCTACTCAGAGGGACCAATTTAACCCCTAAAAATGAATCTTTGTACGAACTCTCTTTCATCAGCCCTTTTTCCTGCAAAATCCCCCCAACCCCCCTTTACTGAAGGGGGGCGAGGGGCGATTTTGCCTTTTTCTTCTTTTTCCCGAGATTCTCCCTGAGAATATTTTTCGTCTTAGCAATCTCCTGCTTCGTCACTGTCTTTCTAAGCTCTTCCATCCTTGCCATGACCTGGGAAAAACGGATTCCTTCAGCCGCACTGATCCATTCCAGTTGGAGCCGTTCTTTCCTCAGCCCCCACTTCTCCATTTTCTTCCAGATCTTTTCAACTCTCTTCTTGGTCCAGTGGTTAGCATCAATGTAATGGCAGTCACCAAAATGACAGCCTGAAATCAGGACTACCGGGGCCCCTGCCTCAAAGGCCTTCCAGATGAACTTCTCATCCACCCGGCCGGAACACATGGTTCGGATCAGGCGTATATTTGTCGGGTAATTCAAACGAGCTACCCCTGCGGAATCAGCCCCTGCATACGAGCACCAGTTGCAGGCAAAGCAGACCACTTTTTCCTTGGGCTCCTTTTCCAAAATTGCATGGACCTGGGACAGGATCTGGATGTCGGTAAAGTGGTTCATTTCAATTGCATCAAAAGGGCACTCGGCTGCACAGGTGCCGCACCCGGCGCAGGCCGCCTCTATCACAACTGCAGGCCTTTTGTTCTTCTTATCAACCGTTATGGCATTGTATGGGCAAACGCTGGCACATATGCCGCAGGATGTACACTTATCCTCATCCACTCTACTTGTAATGGCCTCCACAGTAATTTTACCCGGAGACATCAACCTGGCTGCCCTCGCGGCGGCAGCAGAAGCTTGAGTCATGGCATCCAGATCCTGT
>JAKLQB010000299.1 GCA_022013615.1 Desulfobacterales bacterium
CTCCGCCATAAATACGGCAGAGTCTAAGGGATCAGGAGTGGCTAATCCAAGAAAGATTGAGAGGAATTCATCTTTAGGACGGTTTTTCAGTCTTTTTGTCCGCATAGGTTAGTACCATGCCTCCATCAAATAGGAGATCCCCACCCACGAGATACTTTGCAAAGCGGGAAAATCCGAAGATGAATAGGTTTGCCACCTCAATGGGACACATCATTTCCTTGATACGCGAATGTCCCATCATAACGTCACGCACGACCTCTTCGGGTGTTATTCCGCGCTGTTCGGCCTGAGCGGGTATCTGATTCAAGGCCAGTGGTGTTCTCACAAATCCGGTGCTCAAGGTGAAAGAACGGACCTTTCCCTCGCCTTCGGCAGAAATGGATTGGCTCAAGGCCCTCAACCCAAACTTGGTGATGTTGTATACCGGTTTATTGATTGTGCAGATGTGCGCATGGACCGAGGCCATATTGCCGATAACGCCTGTCCCATCACTGCTTTTCTTCATATGCGGGATAGTTAGTTTGGAAAGGTAGAATGGGGCCCGTAGCATTAGTCTTTGCATCAGGTCATATTTCTCCATGGGGAAATTTTCCACAGGATCGATGTGCTGGATACCCGCTATGTTAACCAGGTATTTGACTGTTCCCAGCTTGGCAGCCTCTGCCACGGCATGCTCAATATCCTCATCTTTGGTCAGATCAGTTTTGATAAAGGCCATCTGACCGCCCATCTCACGGGCCATTTTCTGAGTTTTTCCCCCTTCCTCTTCGTTGATATCCAGACCCGCTACCATCAAATTATTTTCGGCCGCGGCAATAACTGTGGCCCTCCCAATCCCGGTCCCGGCCCCGGTTACAATGCAGACGTTGTCTCCATTAAAATTTTCATCCTCTAAAACCAGTATCTCATCTCGCTTTATACCCGGCTCATTGATATCCATCTTTCCCCTCCTCTCTTAATCCTTTTAGAATAGCTTTGCAGGAACATGCGCTGAGCACTTATGGAAGCTTTACATTGGATGACTATAATCTTACTATTCTGCTAATTGCAAGCTTTGCAATCCAGCAATTTGGCACGAAATACTTTTTTGTTCAAACCCTGCGAGAGATTTCCCATGGCCTACAAAAAAAAATCCCAATTCCGTGATTCCCACCGCTGGTTGGTCTTTGGTTTACTCTCCTCCGTCTACTTTCTTGTTTACTTTCACCGGGTCTCCATTTCGGTGATCGCGCACGATCTCTTGACCGCCTTCCAGACCCATGCCACGGCATTGGGATTCATGTCCTCCATGTATTTTTATCTTTACGCACTGGAGCAACCTCTTGTGGGCTATCTGTCCGATCGTCTCGGCCCGCGACGGGTTGTGGGATTCTGGTCTTTGGCCGCAGCCTTGGGTTGTGTTCTGTTCGGGTTAGCCCCAAGCATTGGCTGGGCCGCGGCAGGCCGAGCACTCATCGGTCTTGGGGTGGGCGGCGTTTATGTCCCGGCCATGAAGGCCTTATCACAGTGGTTCCGAAGAAAGGAATTTGCCACCATGACCGGACTGCTGCTGGCTTCAGGTAATCTGGGGGCGATCATGGCTACGACGCCGCTGGCGTGGACGGCCAATACATGGGGATGGAGATCGAGTTTCTTGATCATCGGCGGAGTTACGCTTGGACTTGCCTTTGCCACTCTGCTGCTTATTCGGGATCATGAAGAAACGGTTGAATCAATGCATAAGGAACCCGCCTCAGTGGGTGAACAAGCCGGGACTCTTAAAGGATCTGCCCCCAAGGTTCTTACCTCCCTGCGATTCTGGATCCTGGCGGCAATTTTCTTCGGATCCTTCGGGTCCTATCTTACTTTCCAGGGCCTATGGGCCACACCATTCCTTATGACTACGCTCAATCTGGACCGGCTGCACGCGGCCGGGCTCAACATGCTTGTTCCCATTGGATTTATAGTTGGCGCCCCTTTGACGGGATGGCTTTCAGACAAAGTCTTTCACAACAAGGCCCAGATACTTATTTGTATTTTGGCCATGATGACAGGCATATGGGTAGGGCTCACGTTTGGGGCTCATGCACTGGGAAGGGGAGGCATAATCCCTTTGTTGTTTTTTATGGGAGGCGCCACTGGAGGATTAGGCACCATCCTTTGGGCATTAGTGCGGGAGACCACCCCCGACCCCATCCTGGGACTCACCACAGGCCTCCTCAATCCATCGCCCTTCCTCGGCGCGGCTATTCTACAGGTATGGACTGGGACCATACTTGACCATGTTGGTCGTGTGGATGGCATTTATCCACCCGCGGCCTACAGGAACGCATTCATGGTGTGCCTTGTGATTATTGCCTGTTGCCTGATCCTCTGCACAACCCTGAGGCGATATCTGTCCGCAAGTGATTGAAAGGACGCAACTTTTCACCCCCCATTCGCCTTGCTCTCTTGAGACGCAAAGAAAGTTCATCTCAACCAGGAATCAAGTCGGACTTTTCTATGGCAGCAGCTATAAAACCACTCAGGCTGTTGAGAAGCAGAAGGTCTTCCTTGCGGGAGCTGTCATAAGGCCCTCGGCGTGAGTCAACGTAGATGGCGCCCCTGGTTTTTTTGTTAATTATCATGGGGGCACACAAGACAGATCTGATCTGCAAGGTATCCATACTCTCCAGAGGTTCAGGTTGAGCTTCATAGGTTGTATTGGATACCTTGATCGCCTTGCCGTTCTTTGCAACCCGGTCAAGCACTGTGTGGCTGTAATGGATGGCACCCTTTGCTTCATCTTGTCTTGACCTGGTTACTA
>JAKLQB010000300.1 GCA_022013615.1 Desulfobacterales bacterium
CAGATCCTTTGCAGTTGGGACTGGCCCACCTATCCGGCCTTTCAGGAAATCCTGGGCGACAAGGGTGTCGGTGTGACCTACGCTACCTTTGAGTCGGATAAGCTTCAGCTGTCTCCCCTGGGTGAAAACTTTAAAAAAGCCTACAAGGCAAAATACAATATGGATCCACCGGTTTTCGCCCTTTTTCTGTATGACGAGGTGATGATTCTGGCAGAGACCATGGAACGGATCAAATCATCTGATCCCAAAGATGTGGCTGCAGGGCTCAAGGACACAAAGTTTGAAGGCACCACGGGCCTGATTACCTTTGAACGTAAGGAAGGACCGGGACCGATTTGGAATCAGTGGATGGGACATCAGCTCTTCATCAACAGGCTGACCGCCGTTGAAGGTTCAGGATATAAACGCGAGCAAATTTATCCCTAATGGTATCTAACCTGATCAAAACATCCCGGGGGGACCCTCCACCCCCCGGCATATTGTTTCTGGAGGTTAGCGTATGTTATTGGAACTGATTATACGCGGCCTATCCATTGGGTTGGTTTACGCGCTCATGGGTGTCGGGCTGGCTCTCCTCAGCGGCGTCATGCGGATCATCAACTTTGCCCACGGCGAGTTCTATATGATCGGGGGCTATATGGCCTACTATTCGATGATCCTACTGGGATTGCCCTTTTATTTAGCAGTGCCCTCGGCCATCGCCATCACTTTTTTACTCGGTGCTGTTGTCGAGAAACTGCTTTTGAGCCCCATTCATACGCAGGAAATTGAAAAGCCGATGGATTATGCCCTGATCATGACATTTGCATTGCTGCTCTTTTTTCGGCAACTGGCGATTAAAGTCTTCGGACCTTTTCATCATAAACCACCCGACTACATTCCCTTTGACGTCCACATCTTGGGCGTCAAAATCAGTGGAAATGAGGTGCTGGCCGGCGTTGTTTCCGCGCTACTGGTCCTGGGCCTAGCCCTGTTTATAAAGAAGTCGTGGCGGGGGCGCGGTTGGAGGGCCATCACCCTGTCGCGCAAGGGCGCCAAGATAAACGGCGTAGACATCGGCAGGGAGAGTTGGATTTCCTGTGGTGTGGCATGCGCTCTGGCAGGGGCAGCCGGTGCCCTGGTTGCCCCTATTTTTACCTTATCGCCCACTATCGGCGGTTCTCCGCTGGTTAAAAGCTATGAAGTCATGGCCATTGGCGGCCTGGGCTCTATCGCGGGCGCATTGGTGGCCGGGGTGATGCTGGGCATCACAGAGACGTTGGGCGCTTTTTACATTTCGTCGGCATACAAAGACGCCATAGGTTTTTTGATGATGGCATTTTTTCTCTTGTTCAGGCCCCAGGGGCTCTTCGGACAAAAATAGCGGGTTGAAGGCCTTATGAAAAGAAACGAGATTATCGTCGCCATCGTAATGATCACATTGGGCCTGATTGCACCGTGGGTTTTACCCTCTGTGTGGACAACGGTGATAAGTATATTCTGCTACTATGCCATCTTGACCATCGGCTGGAATATCATTTTCGGTTATACGGGGCTCTTTTCATATGGGCACGTGGCCTTTCCGGCCATCGGGGGTTACACCTCGGCATTGCTGGCCGAGCACCTGGGTCTTTCACCTTTTTTAGGCCTTCTGGCGGGCGGACTCTCCGCCGGGTTTGTGGGTGTGCTGATCGGTCTTTTAATTCTAAGAGTTCGCGGCTTTTACCTGTGCCTTGTGACCTGGGCTTTTGCGGAAGTGGTCAATGTGGTGATTAAAGCCGAACATCATATAACCGGCGGTACCGGGGGATTCCTGGCGCCCTCATTTGTTTCCGGTCCCAATGCCGAGCTGGTTGGCTATTTTATAGGGCTGGGGCTCATGGCACTTGTCTTTATGGTTTCAGCCGTCCTGTATCACTCGCGCTGGGGCCTTTACCTTTTTGCGGTTCGTGACGATATTGATGCCGCGGAAAGCATGGGCGTTAAAACCAGGTTCTGGAAGGTTTTCGGTTTTGCGTTTGGCTGTGCCTGGGCCGGGGTAGCGGGCGCTTTTTACACCCACTATTTCAATTTGATCGATCCCAGCATCGGCGGCCTGGATGAGATGGGTAAAGTTTGTTTGATTGTTATTATCGGGGGGCTGGGTACGGTTTACGGGCCGGTTCTGGGATCTTTTTTTGTGGTCATCGTTGCAGAATTTCTCAGGGGCTGGGTGGGCGGTTACAGCCTTCTTATTTTTGCCACCATCATGATCCTCGCTGTTCGCTTCGTCCGGGGCGGGTTCATGGAGGTCATCCAGGTTCTCTCTCCCCGCCTTAGAGGCAAGTACCTGAAGCTAATTGGAAAAATTCCCCTTGGATTACCTTAGCTAAGAGCTGAGTATTACATAGACCATGCGAGGAACAGCAGTGAACGGTTACGATGTTCAACGTCTTAGGGAAAAAGATGCAGCCTGCCGAATACTACCACGATACAGTGCACACCCTCAATGATCGCCATCAACACACCCAGGGCCGAAAATGCGTTGAGGACATAAGGCCTGAAATTCAAGTTGTGGAGAGAACCTGCGGTCTGTCCACCCTCTGTTCCCGCACCCGCGAGCCAATAAAATAATACAAGATGAAGATGAGGAGATAGCAAAGCTCTGCACTGGTAAATTCATGAGGTCTTGGTGGATATAAAAGCAAGTTTTGTGTTGGGATAAACTTTTGATGGGGGTAACGCAATGCTGCTAATATCAGAAAGTGATGTAAAAAAAGCTCTGGCCATGGACGATGTAATTGAGGCAGTTATGGCAGCGTATCGAGATTACTCGGATAAATTAATTGACGTTCCTTCCAGGGTAAATATGCAGGTAAGAGGCGAAGACGATGCTGCCATCTTTCTAACTGCCAATTATCGTTCGGTGCCTTTTTATGGCATCAAACAAGCCTCTAGTTTTCCCAGTAATATAAATAAGGGGAAAAGTACCGTTATGTCAGATATTCATCTTTATTCCGCAGATACCGGCGAACTATTGGCGATGGTAAGCGCAAGTTATCTGACGGCGATGAAGACGGGGGCGGCCTCCGCCGTAGCGACAAAGTTTTTTGCTAATGAAGGAGATGCCATCTTGGCTATTATTGGAACCGGTGTGCAAGCTCGGACTCAATTGGCTGGAATTCAGCGCGTTAGACCTTTGAAGGAAGTTCGAGTATATGACTTGGATCAGCAAAAAGCGAAACATTTCATTGAATACACTGAAACAATTAAAAACAGGAATTATACCACTCAAACTGCTGACGCTGCTAACGACTGTGTACGTGGGGCGGATATTGTTACGACTACTACAACCTCGACCACTCCTGTATTTGATGGTGATTATATATCAGAAGGAACCCATATTAATGCTGTTGGATCTTTTACACCTTATATGCAAGAAATAGATAGTAAAACTGTTGTCAGAGCTAATAAGATTGTGACTGACAACCACGAGGAAACATGGATGGTTGCTGGGGATCTACTGGTACCGTTAAAACAAGGAGAAATTACGAGTTCAAAGCTATATGGTGAATTGGGAGACATTGTAACAGGAAAGATTCCAGGAAGGGAGAATGAAAAAGAAATTACTATCTATGAAAGTGTTGGATTCGCTGCTTTAGATATTGCTGTGGCGGTCGCAGCGTACAAAAAATCATTGAAATTAGGAGTTGGCACCAAAGTAGATTGGTGAGTTAGTTATTTCCATGTGAAAAGCTCATACAAAGCCTCATTGAAATTTTCACTGTAAAAAGCATTCTAACTTGAACAAAGGAGGAACTTGAATTGTATACTTATACACATAATTTTGGGGATGAGGAGCTTTATGTAAACGAAGGACAAGTAATGGGAGGCGTCGCCCTCGGGATTATCCTCTTTGGCCAAGCCGGGTATGCCTTGCCTCCAGGCAGCGTAGAAAATGCGACCACTTTTAACTTCCCGGTGTATTATAAGGCCATAGAGGATAATC
>JAKLQB010000301.1 GCA_022013615.1 Desulfobacterales bacterium
TAAAAATTGAAATTTTTCAAATTCCATGCCAATTTTTTGTGCTTCGTGAACAAAAATCACACGGAATTGCACGGTCAGATCTGAAAGACTTCAAAAACGGTGAAACTTCAATTATGCAATTGTTAACCTCTCGGCTAACTTGGTCTTTCAAGACCCGAAATCGATATTTCGGTGTCCAAACTATATGGTATTGGCAATGCCATAACACATGTGATAACTTTTGAAATCTGCTCATTTGTTGCTCCTTTATTGATGTTATGGGGATAACTCAATTGATGGAGTAACATAGAGCAGCCTCCAGGCATAGCCAATTAACTCTGACCATGCCCACAGAACGTGGTTTTAGCAGTCAAAATAAAAAATTAAGTTAGTTCGTTTCGCTCATCCCGCCTGGCAGCTTTTTTTTAAGGTCTATTTATTACTCTTTTTCCGCCCTACACCGTTCATTTGATTAAGAACCAATGGTATATTTTGTAAAACTGGATACGATTGAGTCCAGTTAAATATGGCGGTTTGTATAGTTCTATGTAAATCAACTTAAGCAAACAGAGCAGTCTAACGTAAATTTAGAACATGTCAAACAAAATATAAAGTTTTTGTATATTTTGTAAAACCGCCATATTTAACTGGACATAACCCCTCCTTTTTGATACCCTATTGCCAATTGATTTCCTGCCTGTCACACTTAACAAAGGAGGGTATAATATGTTTGACTATGATCCACAAAGATCCGTCCTTATCGGTCCAGGTGGCACCTTGCAGATTCCCCCAGGCGATCAGGCATCTTTAAAGATGGCAATGATACTTCAGGGGGAGTGCACTGAAATAGGTCCAACACAAGCTGCAAAATTATTCCAATATTCAAAATCACGTTACTACCAGATCCGTGATACATTTATCCAGAAAGGGGTGGAAGCCCTGATAAATAAAAAAACGGGGCCCAAGGGCAACTATCGTCGCACCCCAGAAGTAACAAAACTAGTCATCCGTGCACGATTCCTTGACCCCAAATCCTCCGCCGAGGTCATTGCTTCAAAACTACAACAGGACGGCTATCAGATTGCAATCCGCAGCGTTGAACGTATTATCAATGAGTTCGGCCTTCAAAAAAAAACTCCACATACCATTCCCAACGCACGATCTTCCGCGTATTGAGACACAACGGACCAAAGCCACACGTCGAATGGAACTGTGTGATGAGCGTAGCATCGAGGGTCACGTCCGACAGTTGCTTTGCGACAAGATATCCGGCAATCTTGTTGGCATCTGGCTGCTCATTGCAGAACATCTACGCTTGGGAACGTGGGACCTGCTTCGTCGCTGGACCGGCAAAGAATCCGGCAGTATCGAGCCCAGGGTTGCCTTACAGTTGGTTCACGAGGCTGCCCTGTGCATTACTGGCAAACGCCAGGCCCAAACCCTCAGCCAACAGGGCTTCGAAGTGGCTAACGGACTACCATTTGTAGCCAGTAGCTCGGCCGTACATGGACTGCTCAATTCCCATACGGTAGCCGAAGCCCAGGCAATTCAGCTAATGCTTGGAAAACTCCGCCAAGTTTTGGGACATTATCCAGGCAAGGTCTTGGCTGTTGATCCTCATCGCATCCTCAGTCATAGTAACCGGCAGATGGTACGTCGCAAAAAGGACCCTCAAGCCTTAGCCACCAAACAAGTTCAGACCTTTTTTGTTTTAGATGCTGATTCCCAGTCCCGCCTGCTGCGGGATTTTACCCTTGGCTCCTCCTCTAGAACCGTTTCCCAGGAAACGCCAGAACTACTCGATATGACAGCCACAATTTTGAATGTCAAAGCCTACAGCCCACTGGTACTTGCTGATACAGAACATTACACCTTCGCTTTACTTGAACACATACGAACTCAATTGCCCTTTGATCTGCTTGTGCCAATGCCACAGCGCAAGGGATTGATCAAAGAGCTCCAGGCGTTGCCTCCTGAGGCATTTAAACGCCACTGGATTGGGTATGCCACTGCCAAACGTCCTTATAGCCCTAAAGATACTCATTACGGGCCTTACTGGCAAACGATCCAACGCTGCGGAGAATGCCAGGA
>JAKLQB010000026.1 GCA_022013615.1 Desulfobacterales bacterium
CCGTCCCTTTCTTCAACCGCTGCCACTATGTCACATAGATCCTGATAGTTTTCCCTCATGACAGTTTCTTTCCAGGGAAGAAACTTTGTGTAGTACCGGTGAATGTTTTCATGAACAGTACGTTCGATGGATATGTATAAGGGATTGTCGGTGATATGAGCCAATGCCAGATGCAACTGCTCATCGACCTGAATAAAAGCGTCCCAATGGGATGCACCTTCCTTTAGGTGTTTGTGGGCCTCCTTTAGAAGCCCTTTCAAGCGTTCAATATCCTCTTTTGTGGCTCTCTTAGCAGCCAGGGCAGAGACACTTCCTTCTACACTTTCACGGAATTCGGCGATGTGGTTCAAGGAGACCCGTTGATATCTGATCAGTAATGCCAAGCCCTGGCTCATCTGTTCGGTGGTCACGGCCTTAACTACAGCGCCACCGCCAACACCGGGCTTGATTTCAATCAGGCCCTTTTGTTCCAAGACGCGCAAGGCCTCGCGGAGAGTACCCCGGCTGATACCCAATGACTCTTGCAGATCTTGTGGAGACGGAAGCCTTTCACCTGGCTCGAATGTGCGATCGACAATAGCCTTCTCGATTTGTTCGATCACGCCCTCAACAAGACTGCTGTGACTTGCTTTTTCTAACACTCAAATGGCGCCTTTCTTTTTTTAATAATGATTATAATAATTTTAATGATTATCACCGTACCTATTTGATTTTGGCTTGTCAAGAAAAAAATTTCGAGGCGAGAGCATTCTAAAAGTGGTCTTGATGTCAACAGTAAATAAAAGCGGAACGATTCAGATGAATTTGACAAGATCCATCAGGTCAGCCATCGTGTTGAACGCCCTGAAGGCCTCGATAAAGTCACTGGCTAAGAATCGGACCGTCCTTCCGTTCACTCTCTCAACACCCGGTATGTGGAGGGCCCTGTCCGCGGCGGAGGCGGTGGTAAAGCGAACCCGGAGGTCAACCTCTCCTTCAAAGCGGAAGGGGTGCCAGTCCTTTTTCCGGGACATGGCCCTTCTGGCCCCCTCGTAGATTAGGGTGCGGCTCCGCTTAGGAGGAAGACACAGGGCGGCATAGGCACCAATTCCCTTCTTCACCTCCACGGTCTCGATTCCATCCAGGAGCTTCACCGCCTCTGCCACAGTATTTTCATCCCCGGTCACCATGGCCACCGGGACGCTGTAGTGTCCTGCCAGGGCGGCGCTGATGCCGATCTCCCCGATGGGGAAGTCGTTCACCCGCACCTCTGCAATTCGGCCCATGAAAATATGGGCAATGGTGCTGTCCGCCGTCCCGGCCATGCCGTGGTAGCCCACCAGGAAGGCCGCGTCAAATCCCGCGTCAACGCCCTCCATCATGGACAGGGGTCGGGGGGACCCCATGACGATGCAGACCCTCTCATCCAGATCCTCGGGAATCAGGTTGAGACCCACGTTGTGGGAATCGGCCACTACCACCTCGGTCGCCCCCCCGTCAAAGGCACCCCTTGCTGCCGCGTTGACCTCCTCGGTCATCATCTTTCTGGCCCAGGCGAATTCCCTGCCCCCCGGTGATGACTGTTCCTGACGTACAATGCACCCAATTCCTTCTATGTCTGCCGATATGTAAACTCTCATAAGATGCTCCTCTCTTGGGAAACCCCTCAGGGCGGTTTCCGTGTCATTTTAAAAAAGGCGGAAGGCAATGGAGAATATCTCCTCTTGAAATCTTTGCTCTTTGCCTTATGCCTAACGCCCTGAGCCTTAAGCCTTCTGCAAGGGCATAGAGACCATTCAGACGCCCCTACGAGGCGCTGCACCGGTGGCAGGCCACCCAGTGCCCATCCTCCACCTCCATCAAGGTGGGTTCCCCCCGGTTGCAAGAGTCCTTAATCTCCGGACACCTGGGGTGAAACCGGCACCCCTTCGGCACGTTGACAGGGCTCGGCACATCTCCCTGGAGCACGGCGATGGTGTGTCGCTTCTGCGGATCGGGCTGGGGCAGTGCCTCCATGAGTGCCTTCGTGTAAGGGTGAAGGGGTTTTTCGAATAGCGTCTTTTTCGGCGCCGTCTCAACGATCTTGCCCAGGTACATGACCGCAATGCGGTGGCTCACGTGCTTGATAACACTCAGGTCGTGGGAAATGAACAGATAGGCGTACCCGTGACGATTCTGGAGATCTCCCACCAGGTTGAGGATCTGGGCCTGAACTGAGACGTCTAATGCGGATGTGGGTTCGTCGAAGACGATGAACTGGGGCCGCGTGATGAGGGCTCTTGCAATGCCGATGCGCTGCCTCTGGCCGCCGCTGAACTCATGGGGGTAGCGATAGACATGGTCCTCGTTCAGGCCTACCTCCCTGAGCATATCCTTGACCCTGGTTACCACTTCGGCGCCCTTTGCCAGTCGATTTACCTCCAGGGGAGACCCCACGGTCTTCTTGATGAGCATTCGGGGGTCCAGAGAGGACTGAGGGTCCTGGAACACGACCTGCATGTTTCGTCGGATCCTTCGCAGTTCTTCGCCCTTGAGGGTTGTCATATCTTTGTCTCTAAACAGGACTTGCCCCTTGTCCGCCATAAGGAGACGGAGGATCAGATACCCCACCGTGGATTTTCCGCACCCCGACTCTCCCACGAGCCCCAGGGTCTCCCCCCTGTGGACCGTGAAGCTCACCCCGTCCACGGCCTTCAGGTATTCCACCCTGCGGCCCAGGAAGCCCCGATGGATGGGAAAATATTTGACCAGATCCCTGACCTCAATGACGGGTGTCGGCATCATATTTCTCACCTGAATCGTTGTAAAGATGGCACGCGACTTGGTGGCCCGAAACCACTTCCACAAGTCTCGGCACGACCCTGTCGCAGGGATTCGTCACCTCCTCGCACCTCGGGTGAAAACGGCACCCCTCGGGGGGCCGGATCAGTCCGGGGACCATGCCAGCTATAACCAATAGGGTGTCCCTTTCCTCGTCAATCCGGGGGATGGCTTTGAGAAGTCCCCGGGTGTACGGGTGCCTCGGTATTGAAAAAAGTTCCTCCACGGGGGCGATCTCCACGATCCTGCCCGCGTACATGACGGCCACACGGTCGCACAGCTGGGCGATCACGCCCAGGTCATGGCTGATGAAGAGGACCGAAACGCCCCTTTTCCGGGTCAGGTCCTCCAGGATGGTGAGCACCTGGGCCTGGACCGTCACGTCCAGTGCCGTGGTCGGTTCGTCCGCAATGAGGAGGTCGGGCCGGCAGGAAAGCTCCATGGCAATCATGACCCGCTGGCGCATTCCCCCCGAAAGCTCATGGGGGTATTTAGAAAGGACCTCTTCCGGGTCCGGCATCTTCACCTGTTGGAGCATGTCGATGCAGATCTCTCGTGCCTCGGCCCTTTCCACCTGCTGGTGGAGCACCACCACCTCCTGCATCTGATTGCCCACCCGGAAGACCGGGTTTAGGGAACTCATGGGTTCCTGGAAGATCATGGAGATCTCGTTGCCCCTGACGTGACGGAGGCGCCGGTTGCTCGTCTTCAAAAGGTCCTCCCCTTTGAAGAAGATCTCTCCGCCCCATATCTTCCCCGGTGGATCGGCGATGAGGCGCAGGACCGACCGGGCAAGGACCGACTTTCCGCACCCTGTTTCGCCCACCAGGCCCAGGATCTCGCCCTTTGAGATGGCCAGGTCCACGTTCTCCAGGGCTCTCACAACCCCCTGGTATGTGAAGAACCGCACCGAAAGGTCCCTTATGTCGAGGAGGGTTTCGGCCATGGGTCACCGCCTTATCCTTGGGTCGAGGATGTCTCTCAGGGCATCCCCCAAAATGTTGAATCCGATAACGGTCACCAGGATGAAGAGGCCGGGAAACGTGGGGTACCACCACTGGTCCATTAGGAACTTTCGGCCCACGCTGATCATAGCGCCCCATTCCGGAACGGGAGGCTGGGCGCCCAGACCGATGAAACTGAGGGAGGCAGCAATCAATATGGTCTCTCCCAGTAACAGGGTTGCCAAGATGATGACAGAGGACAAGCAGTTCGGGATGATGTGATGGAGGATGATCCACATGCTCCCTGCGCCCGAAGCCCGGGCTGCAGCAATGAACTGTTTCTCCTTGACGGCCAGGGCCTCTCCCCTCACCATCCTGGCAAATTTGGGTATCATCACAAAGGCCACCGCCAGGATGGCGTTGTTCAGGTTCGGCCCCAGTGCGGCGGCCAGTGCCATGGCCAGCACCAGGGGCGGAAAGGACAGGATAACATCCATCACCCGCATAATGATGTTGTCCGCCTGCCTTCCAAGGTAACCGGCGACAGCGCCGATGACGACCCCGAGCCCCCCTGCGATTCCGATAACGAGAACCCCGATCCGGAGGGATATTCTGGCCCCGTGCATGACACGGCTCAGGATGTCTCTCCCCATCTCATCGGTTCCAAAGAGATGAACCATGGAAGGCGCGCTAAGCCGTTCCCTCAAGCTGATTTTAATGGGATCATAGGGCGCAATATAAGGGGCAGTGAGGGCTATGATGACCATGGTTGCAATAATGACAAAGCCCGCGACGGCTGACGGGTTTTTGCTGAGGAGCTTGAGGGTGAACAGGAATTCCCTGATCTGCCATTCATGGTTTTTTTTGATGCCTTTCAACACGGCTAATACCTTATCTGCGGGTCTAGGAAGGCATAGAGCACATCCACCAGGAGGTTGATCATGACATAGACGAAGGATACCACCAGGGTGAAACCCATGATCGCCGGAAAGTCCAGGAAGTTTACGGAATCCACCACATACTTACCCATTCCCGGCCAGTTGAAGATGGTCTCCGTCAGGATGGCGCCTCCCAGCAATTCCCCGATGGAAAGCCCCGTTATGGTCACGGTGGGGATGAGGGAGTTCTTCAGGGAGTGCTTTAGGATGATGACGGACTCGGCAAGGCCATTTGCCCGGGCGGTTGTAATGTAGTCTTGCCCCATCACCGAAATCATGGAGGAGCGAACGATCCGGGTGATGATGGCAACATAGACGTAAGAGAGGCAAAAGGCCGGAAGGATTATGTGGTGGACAGCGTTGCCGAACTTTCCCCAGCTTCCCTCCAGCAGCGTGTCGATGAGATAGAGCCCGGTCACGTGGAGCGGCGGGTCCATAGCCACGTCCAGCCGTCCCGACCCTGGAAGCCACCCCAGGTTCCTGTAAAAGAGGAGCAGAAGCATAAGACCGAGCCAGAAGACGGGCATCGAGACCCCGAAGACCGAGAAGACCCGGGAGATATGGTCGATGGGACGATTCCGCCGTACCGCAGAGATAATTCCGAGGGGCAGGCCCACAGCGATACAGAGAACCATGCTCATCAGGGTCAGTTCCAAGGTGGCGGGAAAGAAATCTTTCAGGTCATCGATTACAGGGCGCTGGTTTCGGATGGATACCCCCAGGTCACCCCTGAAAAGGCCCGTCAGGAAGTGGACGTACTGTTCCGGGAGGGGGCGATCCAGCCCCAGGGAACGGCGGAGGTTTTCCACCGCCTCCCGGCTCGCCTTTTGACCCGCCATCATCCTGGCCGGATCCCCGGGAATGGCGTGAGAGATTACAAAGACGAGGATGGTTACTCCTATCAGTACGGGTATCAGGTAGATGAGCCGTTTCAGGATATAGGTGAGAATCCGCATGGGGGATCGTCTGTCGTATGGGTGAGAATCTGCATGGAAGGTCTTTTGTCGTCAATTGGGGAATTTCATGGAATTGAAAGGCGGCGTCCGCCGCCCTCCAATTCCCGGGTTGCAGGTTTTCATCTGCACTGGATCCCCTATCACTCCTTGTAAATGGATTCGAAATTGTACATGGACTCCAGCATGGGGTTGAACACATACCCTTTGACCCACTTCCGCATGGGCACAATGGTCTGGGTCTGGTAGAGGAAAATGTAAGGTGCATCCTCCATGATAATGTCCTGGGCCCTTTCGTAGAGACCGGTTCTCTCCTTCTGATCGCTCAATGCGAGGGCCTTACGGATCAACCCGTCCACCTCCTCGTCCTTGTAAAAACTCCTGTTGCCGGGGAGGCCCCAGTTTTTGGAATCAAACCAGAAATTCATGAACATGGAGGGGTCCGCATAGTCGGGGCTCCAGGCACCCAGGCAGAGCTCGAAATCGCCCCGGTCGATCTTGTCCCGGAGGGTGGGATTGGCCATGAGTTCGATCTTCAGGTTCACCCCGATGTCGGAAAAGTTGCTCTGGAGGATCGTGGCGATCTGTTCCCAGGAGGGACGCCTCTCCGAGTAAATAAGCTTTAGGTCTAAGCCTTTTGCATACCCTGCCTCCTTCAGGAGTTTTTTCGCCTTTTCCACGTCTCTCGTGTACTGGAAAACCGAAGGATTGTGGCCCCACATCCCCTTGGGCACAGGCCCCCGCATTTGGACTCCGTTACCCTGAAGCACGTACTCTATGATGCTCTGATAATCCACCGCATAGTTGAGGGCTTGGCGGATGAGCTTGTTGTTGAGCTTGGGCTTCTGGCAGTTGATGTAGACGTATTCCACCAACTGGGATGGATAGCGGCGAACCGCCACGTCCGGGTTTTTTTCCAGCGCCGGGATCTGGTCGATGAGAACCCCTTCGGCAATATCGATGTCCCCGCTCTCAAGGGCCATCCTCTGGTCGGAAGACTCCCGCATGAAGCGGATGATGACCCGTTTCAGTTTCGGCTTGGCGTCCCAGTAGACAGGCTTTGCCTCCAGGACGCACCGCTCCCCCCGGGACCATTGTACGATCTTAAAAGGGCCGCTCCCGTCCGTGTTCTGAGCCATCCAGGCCTGGGCCAGGTCTCCGTTCTTTTCGTGCTTCATGATGTTGGGATTGACGATGCAGGCGGCATCGGTGGCGAGGGTCTGCAAAAAGGGACCGAAGGCGCTCTTGAGGGTGATCTTGGCGGTGTAATCGTCCACCACCTCCACCGATTTGATGGCACCGATGTTGTCGGCCGGACCCTTTCCGATCTTTAAGACCCTTTCAAAGGAGAATTTCACGGCCTTGGCGTCCAAAGGTGTCCCGTCATCAAAGGCGATCCCCTTTCGAATCTTGATGGTCCACAGCAGTCCGTCGGGTGAGACGGACCAGGATTCAGCGGCCATGGGTTCCACCTCGGTAGAGCCCTCTCCCTTGATCACCTTGTACTTCACGAGGCGATCATATGAGGGATAGATCTGTCTCCAGTCATAGTTGTCGCTGGAAACAGCGGGATCCAGCAAGTGAATGTCGGAGGAGACGCCCACCACGAGGAGTCCCTTGTCCGCTGCATAGAATTGTCCAGTGGCCGAAAAGACCAAAAGGAAAGACATTGCCAGTATGCACATTACCTTTCGTTTCATCGCTTTTTACCTCCTTTCATGTGACAGTGATGTGATAAACCAGTGAAGTGAAAAAAATAGTGAAGTGAGTTATAAGAATTCCCTTTTTCGAGATGGGAGTATAGTGAAAGTGGTCTTGTATGTCAAGCCAAATTCAACCTTCCCGCCTGGGGCGGGATTGTGGGGGCACCTCCCTGGCTGTAATTGAGGGATAGGGCAGTAAGGGTGCGGGTGCCGAGACGGTGGGTGTTACTGAAAAGACTACGCGCAAACGGCCCAATGAGTGTGCGCGCTCTGGCAAGAGCTGTAGAACGTAATTATAAGAACGTTCACACAGATGTAAGGCGATTAGAGCAAATAGGGTTGATTGGCCGTACCAAAGACAACAATTTCCCCAAGGCAACAATTGACATTGAGCTGGGTGAGATTCTAATGGTTTTAATGCCGGAAAGGGAACCTGACGATGAACTCACATTTTTCAAAACGGTAGGGGTGGCTATGGGGTATGCCGCTACCGCTGCAGCAATTCTGACTGAAGCAGAGTAAAACGGGTCGGGCGCAGCTAAAGAGGTGAATTAAGACCGGATGTACCATGAGACTATCGAACCATCTATATTCTTTAAAACGCATTCACTTATAACCACTTTCCACATCTGATGAATTAATAGCCGTACTGAGGTTTTTTAAAAAAGCAGGGTACTGCTTTTGAGCTTCATGGAATACCCAGGGGCCAGGACCCATCAGCAAAAGGAGGTTCTCAGATATGAGAGTCAGAATGGACTCGGCTGATACAGCTCACCCGAATATTGTCTTCGCCTATTGACCAAACCTCCTCTCAGCAGTTTATTTCCTTTTCAAAAACCAAAGTAGCCTCTTTGCCTAACTTGTGTCCGCAATAGACCGGGGGGTATGGGCAAAAGAATAAGGAGGACTCCTGCGATGTGCTGTGTAAGCTTATTGATCCTATTTAGCCTAAGGGTGAAATCATAGCGTACCCAATTTTCTAACACAAATTAGGTGATATTAGTTTTGTTCTTGACAAATTTAAAAAATAGGCATACAGGTATGAACGTCAACAGGTATGATATATTTTTAGGATAATAAATATAAAGAATTACACGTCAAGACAAAGGATTGGAAAAGGATACTAACAGTGAGAAATGATACCATTAAACGAAATACAACTGCCGAATTGGTAATCGAGAAGGTTCTGAACATGATAACGGATGGGGAACTAAAAGTAGGAGACACACTGCCTTCAGCACAGAAATTGGCTGAAATTTTCGGTGTTGGTAGATCATCCATCAGAGAGGCTGTCAGAGCCCTCAGTGTTTTGGGATATTTGGAGATCCTGCCGGGAAAAGGGACATTTGTTAGGCAGGATGCATCGTTCGAGAAATTATCTGTTAACAACCGGTTGATGAATGTTCTGGAGTCTGGACCTATATTTGACATTATGGAAACAAGAGAGTGTCTTGAGTGCAAATGTGCAGAGCTGGCCGCCGTTAGAGCAGCTCCGACACAGCAGAAAAAAATGGAACATTTCATCAAAATAATGCAAGACAATCGATCTGATTTAGAGACCATAAGCAAGGCTGATTTGGAATTTCACCTAACACTTGCCGAAGCCACCAATAATGATGTGATTTATGAAATAATGAAGCTCTTAATTAAAAAAGTAGAGTTTTATGCTGATAAATTTTGGGCCACCCTGCCTAAAGCAAGGGAAAAGGCAATTTCTACAGTTAATCAAGTCTTTTATCATGTGGTTAAAGGTGACAGTGAAAAAGCGGCCCAGAGCATGCGTGAGCATTTAGAATTGGTTAAAGATAAGCTAAAAGATGTGATGTCGGAAGATGTTGTGCAAACAAATCAAAAGTCATGATAGTAAAGGAGGTTCTTTGTGAAGAATGGCTATTGGCAAAAACTGCTCAGGATAGATTTAACAAACAAAAAAATACTAGTCGAACCCATAGCGGAGGAAGACCTTAGACGGTTCATCGGAGGCGCCGGTCTGGCAGCTGAAATTCTTCGCAGGGAGGTCCCAGCCAAGATAGCCCCTTACGACCCTAAAAACCTTGTTATTTTCGGGACAGGCCCTTTTCAGGGGCCGGCTATACCGGGGGGGGCGAAATTCAGCATTGCCGGGATATCTCCTGTAACGGGCACTTTCGGCGACACGGCTGCCGGAGCGGGCTGGGGTCCTGCATTAAAGGATGCCGGCTATGACATGCTGGTGATTCAAGGTGCTTCTGAAAAACCGGTATACCTTCATATTGTAGATGATCGCATTGATATCAATAACGCTTCTCATCTGTCGGGAATGGATACGTATGAAACGATAGATGCGATTCACACAGAGACGGGGGATCGAAAATTAAGCATCGCCGCCATTGGACCGGCAGGAGAAAAGCAGGTCGCCATTGCATGTGTCGTTGTCGATAAACACAGTTTTGCGGGGCGATGCGGCATGGGTGCCGTCATGGGTTCCAAGGGTCTGAAGGCCATAGCCGTCAGGGGGACTCAAAAACCTGAAATGAATGAACCCGATAAGGCCAAGGAACTGATAAAACATTACCAGCGTCAAATCTCGGATGAAGTGAAGGAGAATGGGTTCAGAGAGCATGGTACCCCCGGACTATGCGAAACGGCAGAAGGATTGGGAGATATGCCGATCAAGTACTGGGAAGGGGATGTCTGGCCAGAGGGGGCAAAGAGACTGGGAGCCCCAAACTTCACGGAGATTCTCAACGCGAAACCGTATCCATGCAAGTTCTGCCCTGTTGGGTGTCACAGAAACATCAAGATTACAGACCCTATCGAATATGCTCAGGAAGGGATTGGGCCGGAATACGAGACGTTGGGGATGATGGGTACTAATCTGCTCATTGACGACCCGAAAGCTGTCGCCAAGGGCAATGATATGGCAAATAGATTGGGGCTTGATACGATCTCCGCCGGAGCGATGGTTGGCTTTGCCATAGAGTGCTTTGAAAAAGGATGGGTCACTGCTGAGGACACGGATGGATTAGAGCTCAAATGGGGTGACCCACGGACACTTTTCTCGTTGGTGGAGCAGATAGGGAAAAAGGAAGGTTTTGGGGCAATATTTTCGGAAGGAACATTGGGTGCGGCAAAGAAGATCAGCCCAGAGGCGGTTGAAATTGTAGCCCATTGCAAAGGGCTGGACTTACCATCTCATGACGCCAGGTCATGCATCTCCCTGGCGCCGACCTATGCTACCGGCACCAGAGGAGCCTGCCACTTCAGGGGTGGGTGTGAGGATGTAGAGATGGGAGGGTTTTTCATACCTGAGATCGGCATAAAGGAAGGGATGGTGAAGTTTTTTGAAAAAGAAAATCAGAGTCTCCTGGCAGCCAAATGCCAGGATTATTTTGCCCTTCTCAACTCACTGGTTCTCTGTGCCTTTATGGTCGATGGCGGAAATATGACCTTTTCAGAGGTTAGGGAGCTTTTCAACGCCGTCACGGGATGGGATTATTCTATCGAAGATCTAATTGATGCCGGTGAGCGGATTTTTACCGTTCAGCGACTCATAAACAATCGGGATGGATATAGTGCCAGCACGGATGTGTTGCCGAAGAAAATGTCCCAGGCTGCAAAAGAGGTGTTCAGGGCCGGTAAAGTGCCGCCTTTTAAAGAGTTAATGGAGGATTACTACAATCTGAGGGGGTGGGATGAAAACGGTGAACCGAGCCAAGGAACCCTGGATCGGTTAGGTTTGATAAAATAAGTAAATTTCCCTTTATTAACCCATCAGTTCTCTCGATAAGTAGTCTACCAGTAATAACATCGAGAATCAGTCCGGCTGGAAACATAAAACCTTATCCACAGGAGAAAAGGTTTTGCCGATTGAAGTTAATGTTAAACTTGGTTCAACGTTTTCAAAATATACGGAAAATCTGGCTGATGGCAAAGCCACGGTAAAAGAGGGGGCCACTGTACGGGATTTGGTCAAAGAGGTCATTTTGCCCCTCAAATTAGTTAGATTAATCTTTATTAATGGAAAACAGGGAGCGCTCGAAAGCATATTATCCGAAGGTGACACCGTTTTTTTCCTCCCTCCAGCCATTGGGGGTGGATAATTGATTTACAATATATTTAGATTCCGTATAAAAATAGACAAATAGCCGTTCACAGAATTAGAGATTTGGGATGAGCTTTTAACGAAACGTATTTTGTCGATTTTGCTTATTTCTACACATTAGTTCCCGGTTAGGTATTTGCATAACATCTTTAATTCCCATGATTTTCAAAGTTTGATCCGACTATACCACTGCTGGCGATGCGGATTTCACTCTTTATCTTGATGCGAAGCCCCCAACCCTTTTTATGCTGACTTTTTCGTTGTGCTGCTCACGGCAATAAATGGCAAGCAGCAAGTAAGTAATCAGTCCGGCTAGTATTTGGACCATTAAGCCATACTCGCTTCTGGCAATCAGATGGTAGCTTTTGAGGTGGCGTTTCCACCAAGCAAAGAATTTCTCTATGTCCCATCTGAGCTTGTAAATGAGAGCAATTTGCTCTGCTGTTAGGTCATAACGAGTTGTGGCAACCCAGTATCTGGGGCCATCGACGGTATATCCCACCAGTCTAAGAGGCTTTTTGGTCTGATTGACTCCGGGAGTACCCAACAAAACAATCGCATCATAGAAGATGTTGCTGTCTGGATTGATTTCTTTGGCTCCTTTTCTGTAGTCAGCCCAGTGCATTGAAAGACATGCATCGATCAAGGAACCGTCGATGCCTATGAGATCTCCAAGCTCATCATGGTCTTTTGGCAGGACGTCGAGAGCCTCGCTCTGCAGGTTTTGGTATATATGCACAAGCTGTTCAAGTCCTCGGGAGTTGATGGCTTCTCCAAAACTGCTTTTTTTGATTCCCTTTTCTGGGGCGATGACGTCACGGGCAAAACCATCTTCTTCGAGGACCTGAAGGAGATGTTGGGCGGACGTATGCTCTTCGAGATGGAAGAAGATAAGTGCCTTGAGTTGATCTTCAAAAGTCATTTTCAAAGGCCTGTGTCCTTGCGCCTCCAATGGCGGCATTGCGATCATGGCCTTTTGAATAGGCTGGTATAATTGGCAAAAAGACGGTGCCTTTAGGGAACTTAGGTGATTGAGGGTGTAAGGCATTTTGTAACCCCTTGTAATCATTAGAGATACAAAATTTTCGCCCACACCCTAATCGAAATGTCAAGCAAAAATTGACTTAAGCCATTAATTTTCCTGTTGTTTTCGCCAAACCGTATGCAATTTCCTAACCGGAAATTACTGATTTCTACAGCAAGTTATGCAATCGATAATGTATTGATGTGAGAAATTACCCGAGCATTGACCACGTAATTATGGCCATGAACCGATGGTTTTTACACATTTAGGGCAAGGGAAGTGCCCATTTTTGTGAAAGGCTGATATCGCAGAGTCATTGAGGCAGGAAGGCTTTTAAGGGAAGGCGAAATAAGGCAAGGCATAACTTCTTATAAAAGCAGAATAAATCGAAAAAATGCTTTTAAGAAAAAGTAGGGATTCACAAAAAGGGGCGATTAAAAAATTCACCTCACCCCCTTTTTGGGGAGATCAAAACATGGGTCTAAACGAGAAAATACAAGGCTTAACCATTTGTAATTACAAGAAATATTGAGGTGGAGGTGAATTAACTTTGAGACAGCCTAAAATTACCAAGAAATTCAGTGTGTTATGAATTTTGTGATGGACTGATAGGCAAAAGAAAGGAGGTGAATAAAGAAAAATCAGTCAGAAACAGGTGGTTGAGATTAGAAAAAACTTGGTTGAAAAATAAAATTGAAAGGAGGGAATTACCATGAAAGAACTTAAAGGGATCTGCGCCGCGTTGTGTACACCATTTACGGAGGACGGTGAAACAGTTGATGAACAAGCATTGAAAGACCACATCGATTCCATGTTGGAAGCCGGGGTTCACATTATTTTAGTTTGTGGCGGGACCGGTGAATTTGCTTATTTGCGGCCTGAGGAAAGAAAAAGAATTGCCGAGATTGCTTCAAAACATATCAATGGTAGAGCCGGCTTTATGGTGCAAACGTCGGCCATCAACACAGCCGACGCTGTCGAGTACGCCCAGCACGCTGAAGGGGTCGGTGCAGATTGTTTGCTTATTTTGCCGCCTTATTTTGAAGGACCTGACAGTGAAGGGGTCTATTATCACTATGAAAAGATAGCTGAAGCGATTACGATTCCGATCATGGTTTATAACATTCCGGTACATTCAGGATTCGACATTACGCCGGGATTTTTTATGCGCCTGATGGAGATCGATAATATCCAATACATTAAAGACAGCACCGGTGATCTTATTCGAATCCAGGAACTGGTTGCAACCGGGGCAAAAATATTTAATGGAGGAGATCCCATCGCTTTCTTTAGCCTGCTGGCTGGATGTCCCGGGTGTGTATGGGGAGCGCCCAATGCCATGCCAAGGGAAGCAGTCGCTCTTTACAACTATGTGACGTCGGGGAAACTCGAGGATGCAAGGGAACTCTGGATGCGGATGTTTCCTGCCAATCTGTTTTTCTGGACCCATGTATACAATGCGTCGGTTAAAGCAGCGACAAATCTATCAGGGAGAAAAGTAGGCCCTTGTCGCAAGCCCGTTCAACCCTTAACTGATTCTGAAATGATTGAATTGAAAGAGGCTTTGAAGCCTTTGGGCCTATGAATAGAGTTTAGAGAAGTTACCCCATTTTATTTTCCCCTTGAAATGGAAAGGTTTGAGGGGTGAAAAAAGGATTTCACAACTTCTTTGATCAACGGGGAGGTGTCTGTTATGAAGATCAGTCGAGTATTTTCAACCATTGACACGCATACAGGGGGTGAGCCCACCAGAACCATTATTGGAGGGTTGCCTTACATACCTGGCAAAACCATTGTGGATAAAATGACTCACTTAAAGGAAAACATGGACTGGGTACGTACGGCACTCATGTTTGAGCCCCGGGGCCACAGCGTCATGTCGGGCGTCATTCTGACGGAACCTACGCATTCTGAGGCGGATATCGGTGTTATCTTTATTGAAACTGGCGGGTATCTGCCTATGTGTGGGCATGATACCATTGGTGTCAGCACAGCGCTGGTGGAAACCGGCATGGTAAAGGTAGAAGAGCCTGTCACGCGCATAACATTGGATACCCCTGCTGGTTTGACCCGCGTGAAAGTGAATGTGGAAGATGGTGTTGCCAAATCGGTTACATTTAGAAACATTCCATCGTTTGTTATGGCCCCAGATGTCGAGGTTAATATCCCGGGATTTGGGAGCATCAGGATGGATGTAGCTTATGGAGGCAATGTTTATGCGATTCTTCCCGCCGATGCGCTGGACATTAAGATTGCTCCTGAAAGCGCCAGCGAAATTATCGCCAAGGGAAAAATTGTTAGAGATGCCGTCAACAACCAGGTTAAGATCCAGCACCCTGAAAAGGATTTTATCAATGAATGCACCCACGTGGAATTTTACGGTGAGCCAACCCAGGCAGGTGCGCATCTTAAGAATGTCGTTTTTTTTGCTGATGGCGGTATCGATCGTTCCCCTTGTGGTACCGGCACGTCTGCCAAAGTAGCTACGCTTTGCGCAAAAGGGGAACTTAATTTGAATGAGGAATTTATACACGAAAGCATCATCGGAAGCATTTTCAGAGCAACAGCGGTCGAGGAAACCAAAGTCGGTTCCTATGATGCCATTGTTCCAGAAATCACAGGTAGTGCCCATATTATAGGAATCAATCAACTATTCATAGATCCTGATGATCCGCTCAAGAATGGCTTCCTTTTGAGCTAAAAGAATGGAGGGTATTTAGTGGAAAAATTGAGAGGGACTTTTGTTGTAATGGTTACGCCTTTCACCCAAGATGAGCAGTTGGATGAAAAAGCCAAAGCGCTTTTTTTTAAGATGCTTCCATTGCTGAGCTATTTGGAAGAAGGCCAACTGCTTGCGAAAGTAAAAGATGCGATGAATTTGATCGGCTGTGCAGGAGGAAAACCCCGTAAACCTTTTCTACCTATCACCGAAGAACTAAAAGCAAATTTACAAAAGATGATGAGATCGGCAGGATTGCTATAGCATTTCAGATTGCGGTTTATGTCAGTATATTAATCTATATTCAAGAATCCAAAATCGAATTTGGTGCCGGTTCACCCGGCATGGGGTTGGTGTTATGAAAGATGATGAATTGATTATTTGTCGTTGTGAAGAGGTCACCCAGGCTGATATCAAGGAGGTCATCCGCCAGGGTGTTACGAGGATAAACGAAGTAAAACGTCTAACCCGGGCAGGCATGGGATTATGCCAGGGAAAGACATGTGGAAGGCTGGTCATCGGTATCCAAGCAAGCGAGACCGGCAGACTTCTCTATGAACTAAAACCCTCCACTTTCCGCCCCCCTACCCGAGTCTTTCCATTGAGTGTCTTGTCGAGTACCCCAGAGGATGAAGCCAAGCCTGAGGAAAGAGCAACTAGCCTGAGGAGAAAATAATGCGTGTTGAAGATCATCCGATTCTCGGAAAAGCTGAGAAAAGAAACGAGGTAACCTTGCTGGTCGACGGTGAGGCGATTACGGCTTTAGAGGGAGAACCCATTGCTGCAGCGCTCTTAGCCGTGGGCCGGAGCGTGTTCCGTTACACTGCGAAACGCAGAGAACCCCGCGGAGTATTTTGTGCTTTGGGACGTTGTACTGATTGCGTAATGGTCGTTGACGGACGCCCCAATGTGCGGACCTGCGTTACGCCAGCCAGAGATGGTCTGGTTATCCAGACACAGTTTGGTCGCGGAGAAAAGAACGCGACTCCTGATTCAGATAGCAAAAAGGATTAGACGCATGCGGAAGACTGACATTGCTATTGTGGGAGGAGGGCCAGCCGGAATGGCTGCAGCCATCGAAGCAGCGCGAGCAGGCGCCAATGTGACAGTTATTGAAGAAAATGAGCGTCCCGGAGGACAACTTTTCAAGCAGATCCACAAGTTTTTTGGATCTGGGGTTCATCAGGCCGGTACGCGGGGTGTACAAATTGGGCTCAATCTCTTGAACGAAGCTGAGCAAGCCGGAGTCGAAATCCGGCTAGATACGGTAGTGTACGGAATATTTTCCGACAAGCGCCTGGGGCTGGTTTGCGGGGATCACACGGAGGAATTGGCAGCCTCGGTCATCATACTGGCCACTGGAGCTAATGAAAATGCACTGGCCTTCCCAGGATGGACCCTGCCGGGGGTCATGGGCGCTGGCGCAGCACAGACTTTGATAAATATTCATCGTGTCCTTCCTGGGCATCGTGTCTTGATGGTGGGAGCCGGCAACGTTGGGTTGATCGTATCTTACCAGCTTTTGCAAGCAGGTGCCGAGGTAATTGCCATCATAGAAGCATTGCCCTACATAGGAGGCTACGGAGTACATGCATCTAAGGTCCGTCGAGCAGGAGTCCCGATTCTAGTGAGTCATACACTTTTGAGAGCTGCGGGAACAAAGAGAGTGGAGAAAGCTGTGATTTCTCAGGTGGACAAGAAGTGGGAACCTGTGCCGGGAACTCAGGAAGTCCTGGAGATAGACACCATCTGTTTAGCTGTTGGCTTGTCACCCTTGTCAGAGCTTGCTTGGATGGCAGGATGCCAGTTCAGCTACTTACCTTCGTTAGGCGGTTGGGTCCCTGTCCACGACGAGAATATGCAGAGCACCTTGTCTGGCTTATATGTTGCTGGCGATTTGGCTGGAATTGAGGAAGCTTCCACAGCCATGGAAGAAGGTCGGTTAGCAGGATTAGCTGCCGCCCAGGTCCTTGGGTATTTGTCCCCCGAAGAAGGAAAAGCCAGGAAGGCGGCCGTAAGAGAACGACTGGATTCATTGCGAATTGGTTCTTTTGGTGAGGGACGTGCTATTGCCAAGCAGAAAATCATGGAAGCGAGGTTTGAGAAATGAAGCATTTCCGAAAAATAGAGGGTGTCCGAAGGACGGGTATTCTCTCAATAAAAGAGCTTGAGTCCTCGCCGGGTTATCCGAGTCTGAAGGCGCTGCAAAAGGGGCCCATCGTCGTCATTGAATGTGTTCAAGATATCCCTTGTAATCCATGTGAGATGGCCTGCCCTAAAGGAGCCATCACCGTGGGAAACCCTATCACTCAATTGCCGGTATTCGATGCAGATAAGTGTGACGGTTGTGGCACTTGCATCCCCGTCTGTCCGGGACAGGCCATCTTCCGAGTAGATGCAACCTACACGGAAGATAAGGCCACCGTGTCTTTTCCCTTTGAGTACTTGCCAATGCCGAAGAAAGGGGATGTGGTTGAAGGAGTAAACAGGGGGGGTGAGATAGTTTGCAAGGCTGAGGTACTAAGGGTACAGAAACCCAAGAAATACGATCATACGGCGATCATCACTGTGGCGGTACCGAAACACTTGGTCATGGAGATGCGCAGCATGAAACGACTAAAACCTGAATGAAACACTCTCGGCGAATTTGAAGACAAAGGAACCCTTTTAATGCTGTTATTACACGCGGACAGGAATGATAACGCTATTTCTGATCGCGAAGCACATGTGTAGGGCTGTTGTGAAATGACGTACTTTTTGAGATGAAGAAAAGCCAGCAATAAAGTCAGGTTGAGTATAATTCACTAACACTTAGGGGTTCTATAGTCTTCTCCACCCGAGGCTGGTAGGATTCCTTATCACGGAGGAAAAAAGAAGCTATGACGACAAGGATTTTTGATGTGGGTGTGATCGGCGGCGGCATCATCGGATGTGCATTAACCTACTACTTGTCCAAGGCAGGGGCCTCTGTGGCTATTTTTGAGAAGGATCACATCTGTTCCGGTGCATCCTGTGTTAACCAGGGTGGACTGGCTATCCAGGTTTTCGATTTAAAAACAATTCCGCTGGCATTGATCAGCTCCGAACTGTACAGGGGCTTATCTAATGAGTTAGGCTACGATATCGAATTCCATGAAAATGGGTCTATCCTTGTTACGAAGGATGAATATCAAGTCCCCTTGATCCGACAACGATATGATGAACTCAAGCGCATGGGGTTAGATGTCGAATTTTGGGACGACAACAAGTTATGCCGCTTTCCCGGGGGGGACACGGAACCTTTTCGTGCTGTCATTGAAAGCCATGTCGACGGACAGGTAAACCCTTTTCGGGCAACGTACGCCTTTGCTGTGGCTGCCGAAAGAATGGGAGCAAAAATTATATCCAACGCCACAGTCAGACAAATAAAACTAGTTAAAAAGAGTGTTCATTCGGTGGTCTTGGAAAAGGGTGAGGAATTCATATGTGGTCGTGTAGTGTGTGCCGCAGGGCCCTGGTCGAGACAAATCGGCATGTTGGTTGGCCTGGACATACCTGTTGAGCCACAGCGGGGCCAACTTGTTGTCACGGAGCAAGTAAGGAATTCCGAATACCCCTATATCCTCGATGGCGATTATTTGACAACCGCTTACGGCATTAAAGCAGAGGATGAAGACGCTTCCGCACGAAAACGACATGCTATGGGCATTGGTGGATCTTACGCACAAGAACCCGCAGGCAACTGGACAATCGGTAGCAGTCGCGACATGGCTGGTTTCGTTAGAGACATCAGTCCGGAAGTCTTAAAAGGAATGACACAGCGCCTTTTGGAGTTCTTTCCTGAGATGCAGACTATCAATTGTATTCGGTTTTTTGCGGGTTTTCGACCCTGCTGTGTTAAGGACGGACATCCTATCCTGGGCAGGGTCTTAGATCTTCCTGGATTCTATGTTGCAACCGGACATGGAGGTGAAGGAATAGCATTGGCCCCAGTGACTGGGAAGCTGATTGCAGAAGAAGTTATAACTGGAAAGACATCCCTTACCTTAGATAGTTTCCGCTACGAGAGGTTTGCTGCTCCAATCCATTGAACGAATAATTGGAAACTGAAGGAGAAACCTTGGTGGGGTTGCCAATATGACTTACAGACCCAGAGAAAAAGAGCTTTTTTCAGAAGATAATGCCGCACACCGACGAGCAATCTATAAGGGATGCGGATACGATGACATAGACCTTTCCAAGCCGTTGATTGGAATAGTGAACACTTGCAACGATGCGGCTTTGGATCACGTGCATCTTGATAAGCTGGCAGAACACGTTAAGGTAGGAATTTGGTAGGCTGGTGACTTTAATCACCCTTTAGCAAGGATCAACTGTGTATGATGATGAATCTTTCCGTGGCATTGACGGTTACATGCTGCCCTGTTTCCAGCATCTGGAATGACTTCTCAACAAGGGAGATAATTGGAATTTCTTTGCCATAAAAATGTTTGCAGACGATGGGTCCCGTGGCAAGGATGGCTTCGGTTCTCACATTAATAATTGCCGCCGGGGCCTTGTCCATTCTGGCCAGTTCCAGCATAATGAGTGAGCCGGTACTCGACCCCTTGCCGAAAGGAAACACCAGCACTTTTCCCGATACGCTTTGGCTGAAAAGTTCATGTCGAGGATCATTGATAAGGCCGGTTGCAGGGTCTACCCCGCCCCAAAAACTGATGGGCTGAGACGTCACAAGAACCTCTCCTGCTGCAATTCCCGGTACGACACAACGTCCCTTTATTTTTTTTTCCACGGTGATTCCCTCCGGCAGGCTTTTCCCTGAACAGCAGTTTCAATGCAGTCTTCAAGACTTCCATAACCCGCATCAATGCCTGTTTGGGAAAAGCAGTAGTTGGCAAATTTAACAGAATCCGTCATAGCCGCATTGAAGTGCCAGCTTTCCCTGGGATACTGTAAAGGACATCCGTCGGTAAACACCATTATGCCCGTATCGGTCACATCTTCCAGGATACCATTTTCTTTTATCCATGCATAAACAGATCTGTTCGTAAATGCCCAGAATACAACTGAACTGTGGACTTTTTTTCCCTCTATCAGTTGCGCCAGCCGGATAAACTCTGCAGGCGAGTAATGGGGGCAGCCGGTGACAATCAGGTCAACCGCATCACTTTTCACCGTCCAGAGTCGATCTTCTGTTTTTTGGATCAATCTGGGGGTTATATCCAATACGGTTTCCGGTTTACTTCCATGAAGGCACATTTCCAGGGCCTGAGCCTCCGGGGTGATCCCCACCATGTGGAAAAGGCCAATTGCTCCAGAGGAAGCAGCGGCTGCACAAAACCCTTTTAGATTGTCAAATTTTGCGTTTTGAGGTATTCCCGTAATGGCCGCCACCTGATCTCCGGCCATTTCTCCTAAAAGGTATCCCAGAAGCGGATATATGGCCTCGTTTGCAAACATCGAAGCCGTGATGTCTTTGAGCTGAATCAGCATCCTGGCCTTCCGATTTTCGGTGAGATGAAGGCCAAATTTCGGAACCTTTCCGATAATGGCCGCACAGATATCCATGAGGTCTGCATAGCGGTTTGTTCTTGCCCCGATGATTGAGTTGGCAAAAGCGATGGCGTTTGATTCTCCCCAGGCAATCTGTTCCCCGAATCGCGGGATTATCCCATTTTGATAGGGCGCACAGGTCCACGTGGGGAGCCCTCGCATTTTTAAATAAGCCTCTGCAAGTCGCTGGTGCTTCGATATGATTTCAGGCGGCACCCGGTATTCTTTCCACCGCCGAAGGTCGATGGCACTGGGATTGAGCGATGTGGGGACAGCTACTTTCCCACCTAAATCGGCCAGTCTTTCAGCAAACTCCAACCCAGCATCCACCATGTAAACGGTCGTATCAATATGCACCTGCGAGACCTTCATCAATTCTTCAGCACCGAAAACCTCTCCCAAGTCGACCAACACCGATAGGGCGATTCGTGCAGCTTCTCCCTGTTTGCCATCCAGGATGCTCTTTTCCTCATCCGTTAAACGCATAACGCTCAGTCCTTTTTTCAATAATTTACGACAACATCAGCACCTGCTTCTGCCAGACCCAAAGCAATCCCTCTACCTATTCCCTGGCTGGCTCCGGTTACGATGGCCACTTTGTCTTTTAGTCTCATAGTTTATCACTTCCCTTTAAATCGCTATTGTTTTTATAGATCTAGCCAGGCCCCAATACCCTTCTCCACAGCCCGCTTGTATATAAGAGGGGCCACAGCCATATCATCTAATGCATTTCCCAGGTTAGCGGTCATGGTCCGTTCTTCGGAAGTTTCGCGACCTGGCTTTTTGCCTGCAACTAGTTCTCCCAAATCAGCATGAATCTCCGGAATATTCTGTAGATAGCCGTTTTGCTGGTATAGGCGGAGCTGTGGGGTGTCATCCGTGCAAAACTTGGCCGCCTCGTGCATGGCATCGGGATGCCAGTAGGAATCATAATCTATCAGAGATGCAAAGGCGCCTTTGTCCAGCCAACCGGCTTGGATGGTAGCATGGGGCTTTTTCATAATTGGTCCGGCCGTAACCACGATGTCGCAACCGATCACCGCCTCTTCCGGTGTTTTAACCGGCACGACCTCTAGGTCGAACCCGCTGTTGATTTCCTCGGCATAGTGTCTCAGGGCATCGGGGTTCACATCGTAAGCTTTGACTTTTTTCAACGGAAAAAGGGCATTCAGCGCCTCTACGTTGCTACGTCCCTGAACACCACAACCTAACATTCCCATCACTGACGATTCGGGGCGGGCGAGATAGCGAGCAGATAATGCGGTGGCGGCACCGGTCCGTTTGGCAGTAATCCAGATACAGTCCATTACTGCAAGGGGCAAACCGGTTTCAACATCGTTGAAAATAAGCAATCCCGAAATGTAGGGGAGTCCTCTTTTAAAGTTTTCCGGAAAACCACCCACCCATTTAACACCTGCTGATTTGAGATCCGGGATATAGGCCAACATAGCGTTCATGAAATTGTCACCGCCGCCTGGATGAATGCTCGGTTTAGGGGGCATCTCGGTATGGCCTTTTCCCTTTGCCCGAAATGTGATTTCTAATGAATTTATGATTTCGGCCATTGATGGACCTGCTTGTGCAACATCCGCCTGGGACAAATAAAGCAGTCTTTGTTTTTCCACGGCTTACCCCCTCTTTCCCGGACACAGTTTCTTGCTTGATTATTGTAAAACTTCAAATTTGATTTGAGTATATAGAAGCAACAGTGAGTGTCAATGGGAATTCAGTTCGAGTCCTTACCATCCGCTCCCACTGGCTATGTATGAATTCTATCTTTTTTTGTGAAATATCTTTTCTATTTGATGGGGAAGTCATTTATATCAATGTTGACTAACAAGTTTTCCTTGACAAATCAGAGGGAAGGATAATAAATATTAAATAATTTTAGCAATATATGGGAATAATTTTGATAAACCGCATTCTGAAGGCCATCCTCTATGACTTTTACTCAGGTTGTGATTAACAGCATTGTAAGGGCCTCTGAATTGGCCCTTTTAAGCCTAGGGCTGACCATAGTTTATGATATATTAAGATTCGCAAATTTTGCCCATACAGAATTTGCCGTGGTTGGAGTCTATTTGGCCCTTTTTTTGAACATAACATTAGGATTACACATCATACCTGCCGTGATCTTTGCCTCTGTTGCAACCGGAATCTTTTCCATATTAGTTGACAGGGCAGTATTTAAGAAGATGCGAAACACCAGCGGTATTATCATAATGGTAACCTCGCTTGGATTAGCCATTGCCCTGAGGCACACGATAAGCGCTATATGGGGGGCCGATGCCCAAAATTACTCAATAGCCTTACAAAGGCCAATCGTTACTGAATACTTTCGAATTACACCCCTGCAGATCTGGATTATTCTTGTTGGATTGGCCGCCATGTTTGTCTTTCATTTATTGCTTCATCACACCAAATTAGGCAAGGCCATGCGCGCATCTTCTGATAACCCCGAGCTGGCCCAGGCAAGTGGTATTGCCACCGAAAAAATCATCACGTATGTATGGTTCATAGCCATTACCTTTGCCTCCCTGGGCGGTATCTTGATAGGCATGGAAACCTACATTCTTCCTTATATGGGTTTTGCCATAATTGTTCCGGTATTTTGTGCTACTATAATGGGGGGTATAGGGAACCCATACGGGGCTATGCTGGGAGCTCTGGTACTTAGTTTTGCTGAAAACTTTGGCCTGTATATTAATTTTGGGAAGATAATAAACCTGGGGGGAGTTCTCGATTTCTCAAAAGATATATTTGTCCCTACCGGATACAAGCCGGCCATCAGCTTTGTCATGCTGATTTTGGTATTGCTCATAAGACCTCGCGGGATTTTGGGAAGGAAAAAGGAGAGTTGATGGGTCTTATTAACTTCTTGGTCTATTTGGCCATAATGATGGGGATCTATGGCATCTTGAGCCTAAGCCTTAACCTCCAGTACGGTTTTGCCGGATTGGCCAATTTCGGGCAGGTGGCATTTTTTTGTCTAGGGGCGTATGTATCGACCATAGTTGTATTGACGTTTGATATGCCTTTTATTTTTGGTCTTTTGGGAGGAATGACTGTGGCCGGTGTTTTTGGGTATGTAATAGCCATCCCTACAGCCGACCTCAAAGAGGACTACTGGGCTATTGTCACGCTTGCGGCCGCGGAAATCGTTCGAATCTTCTTTTTAAATGAAGACTGGGTCGTGGGTGGAGGTCCTTACGTCGGTGGTTCTTTTGGCATTGGAGGTATCCCGCAACCCCTTCGCGCACTATTTTCAGCTCATACATACCCCTTCTTTTATTTGACGATTGTACTTGTGTGCCTTCTTATAACTTATACAATCATCAATAAAATTACCCAGTCTCCATTTGGGAGAGTATTAAAAAGTTTCAGGGAGGGAGGAGACAACCTTCCACAGGCAATGGGTAAAAATGTCAAAAAATTTCGCGTGAAGGTCATGGCAATAGGGGGTAGTTTTGGGGGTTTAGCCGGCTGCCTATGGGCCCACTTTCATGGTTTTATAAGCCCGGATCAATTCATGCCTCTGGAGACATTTATTGTTTGGGCTATGGTTATTGTCGGCGGGAAGGCCAATAATAAAGGGGCAATTCTTGGGGCAGTTGTCATAATGATATTCTACAATTCAACCCGATTCCTTAAAGATTACATTCCTGTTGAAGCGGTCACCTTGGCCAGCCTCAGAATGGTAGCAATAGGGATACTGATCGTAGTTGCTATGCTTTTTATGAAGGAAGGATTTATCAAAGAAAAAAAAGTGCTTTACTAAAATTAGATATCATGCTTAGGTTAGAAAATGTTCACAAAAGCTTTGGTGGCATCGTAGCACTTCATGGAGTGAGTTTTCATGTAGAACCTCGAAGTATTACAGGCCTCATTGGCCCAAATGGATCGGGCAAGAGCACCTCCTTTAATGTGATATCCGGATTTTACAGCAAAGATAGGGGAGAAATCTATTTTCAGGGAAAAAAGATTGAGGATATTGAACCCTATAAAATTGCAATGACGGGAATTGGCAGGACCTTCCAAATAAGCGAAGTGCCTGAAAAAATGACTGTAGTGGAGAACCTTCTCTTAGCGCCCAAGAATCAATTCGGTGAAGGGGTTCTCAATGTTTTTCTCCATCCTCTGAAAATAAAAAAAGAGCAAGATGAGCATATTAAGAAAGTGTATGAGATACTTGAGCTAATCCAACTTTATGACTTAAGAAACGAGTATGCTGGTAATCTTTCCGGGGGGCAAAAAAAACTTTTATCCCTCGGGACGATATTAATGTCCGACCCTACGTTGATCTTGCTGGACGAGCCAACAGCCGGTGTCAACCCTACCCTTATTAAAGACCTCATTGTTGCCATCAAGAACCTGAGGGACGAAAAAGGGAAGACCATTCTACTCGTAGAACATAATATGAAGGTTATCAGCGAGATTTGCGACAAGGTCATTGTATTGGATTACGGTAAGAAGATTGCAGAAGGAACGCCGGAGGAGATACAGAGAAACGAAAAGGTGCTGGAGGCCTACCTTTCAGGCAGTTCGAAGCGAGAGTGATTAAGTGAAGATCCTTGAGGTCGATAATATATTTGCCGGATATGGAAAATCGGAGATTTTGCACGGGGTCTCTATCTATCTTGAGAAAAATGAGGTTATAACCATCATTGGTCCCAACGGGGCCGGGAAATCCACCTTGCTAAAGGCTGTCATGGGTTATATATCTATCTTCAAGGGAGACATCTACTGGAAGAACGAAAACATTACCCAGCTTAAACCTCATGAAAAGGTTAACAGAGGTTTTGGTTATGTCCCTCAACTCGGGAACGTATTTCCATCCCTTACAGTGAAAGAGAACCTTGAGATGGGCGGTTTTGTTCAGAGTAAAGAGGTCATTAAAGATAAAATAAGTAAGGCATTTGAACTCTTTCCCATCCTGGCTGACAGAGCAAGGAAAAAGGCGGGAACCCTGAGTGGCGGTCAAAGGCAGATGCTTGGCATGGCCAGGGCTTTAATGACAGACCCGGAATTGCTTATGCTGGATGAACCCTCAGCAGGACTTTCCCCAAAGGTCTCGGAGGAAGTATTCTCAACTATCGCAGATATACATAGTAAAATGGGCAGGGCCATCGTTATTATAGAACAGGATGCGTTTCAATCATTGAGTATCTCTGACAGAGGTTACGTACTGGTGATGGGTCAGAACGAGTTTGAGGATAGAGCGGACAAGATACTTGCCAATGAAAAGATCAGAGAGGCCTATCTGGGAGGGTAAGAGCTTAGCCGCGGAGCTTTTCTTAGACGGGATTAACTGGATTCACAAGATATTTTTTTTCTCCTGTTTATCCTGTAAATCCTGTCAAAAGATGGGATTTATTTTAGAAATTCGCACTCGTTAAACTGAAAGGAGGTGAGGAAAAGAAAGATCGAAACGGATTATTAAGGCAATGGCATTTATGTTAACCATGAAGGTAAAGGAGGTAAAAGATGAAAAGATTAGGTTTTTCCATAATTGGCATATTCCTTTTGGCAGGGCTATTAACTGTTGGAGTATCTGTTTCGTCTGTGGCGGCTGATCCTGTTGTTATAGGCTCCATCGGTCCTTTGACAGGAACAAATGCTGTACAGGGTCTCGACATGAAAAGAGGAGAAGAGCTGGCATTGGAGGAGATTAACGCCGCCGGAGGCATTTACGGGAATCCCTTAAAGATCATGTGGGAGGACACCGAATCCAGCGCTAAGGGCGGAATGGATGCCGTCCACAAACTTGTTGAGATTAACAAGGTACCTCTGATCCTGGGGGCCTATTCAAGCGGGATAAGCTTGCCCACCGGACAGTGGACAAATTCAAAAAAGGTAATCCAGATCGCCGTGGCCTCCACCTCTCCCACGCTTAGAGAAATTGGACCCTACTTTTTTAACATAATAGGCTTGGATGAGGTCATGGGGACCATGTTGGCTGAATTTGCCCTTGAAAGTGATGCTGAGACATTTGCATCAATAACTGTCAACAATCCCTTTGGCATAGGTATTGAGATCTGGACCGAAAAAACCATAAACAAGGCCGGTAAAAAGTGGTTAGAGGCAGTCAGGTACGACGAAAAGAAGACCGATTACCGGGCTGAAATCGAACGGCTTTTTGCAAAGAAACCGGAGGTGGTCTTTTTTACTGCTTACGGAACAGAGAGCAAGCTCATTCTAAAACAGGCCTATGAGATGGGATTGAAGCCCTCTAAGGGTTGGTATGCAGATTACCCGACAATGTGGAGCAATGAGGTCATTCCTGAATCCGCTGAAGGGATAAAAGGTCTTGAGGTTGGCTTGACGGGCGGAGCGCGTTTAGAAGAATACCAGGCTGCCTACCGGAATAAATATGGCAAGGATGCTAAACAAACAGCCTTTGGTGCATACGCCTATGACGCCACCTGGGTTGCCGCACTGGCCCTCAGTATGGCTGGAAGCACTGATACTGATAAGATCGCCAAGGCCTTGTATGCTGTAAGTAAGGTCTATAATGGCGTCACAGGAGATAAGACCTTTGACAAAGACGGCATGCAGGTAACCGAACACTACCAGAAAATGATTTATCAAGGCGGAAAGCTGGTCCCGTATGAATAATAAACCCCTCTAACCACATCGGGGCCACTACTTTGGCCCCGATGACCATATAAATATCTCTAAACATTTGAATCCTTCACAAAGGCGGATAGTATCTCAAAGTATTTGTTTCCTCCCACAACGTAGGTGTCATTATGGCCGGCCCCTTTTATGGGGAAAAAGTACTTGGGGGGTTGTGCGGTATTGTATAGTTGCTCTCCCATTTTGAAGGGCACGATTTCATCGTCTTCACCGTGGATAATGAGTTTAGGGACGTTAACCCGGGTTATTTTTTTTAGGTTGTTGAAGTGGGACGGCAAAAGCGGTGAAAAAAGCCCAAAAAGAAACATGGTCTTTGCCATCTCTTTTGTGGAGGTAAAGGCACTCTCCAATATCAGCGATTTAACCTCGCGGCGCAAGGATATCTCAATGGCCACCGACGCGCCAAGGGAGCGTCCAAACGGAATTATCTTTTCTGGTAGTACGTGTTTTTGGTTCGCCAGGAAGTCGTATGCGCCCAACCCATCCAGGTAGAGACCCATCTCCGAAGGTCTGCCGCTACTCTTTCCATACCCCCTGTAGTCAAAGATAAAGACCTGGAGTTGTTGATCCAAGAGTAATTTTACGTTCTCAAGTCGGTGGGAAATATTTCCAGCATTCCCGTGACAGAAAAGGATTACGGGAACATCTCCCCTAAGCGGGAAAAACCAGCCATGCAATCTCTTTTTGTCTTCTGTATCAAAGTACACATCCTCGCAGGACAGGCGCCAATCTGAGGGAACGGCGTCAAAACTCGCCTGGGGATGGAAGATAAAGAAATTCTCGACCTGCGGATAGAAAAAGAAAAAACAACCAACCGCCAATAAAATCACTAAAACCAGGCTTATTCCGCTATTAGACATGAAAACCACCTGCTTACCTTTCTTGGCTGGTTCAGGCAAAGGGTAACCTGTACTGAGCAAAAATCACATCTTATAACTGGTTCAAAGTTCCATGGTTCACGGTTCAAGGTTAACTGATGAAAACTACACGGTTTTGAGATATTGAGGGGTGGCACATTACGTAACTGCTGCCGTTCATAGGTTCATCAACTATGTCAAGCAATATGAAAAATGCGACCCCATCGCAAGCGAAATCCCGCTTTCAGCGGGAACTGTGAACTTGACAACCTAAGTAGTTATCACATCTTTTTCAAAAGCTGATTTGCCGCAGTTAGCATGGGATCCCATGTGGGGCTGAAAGGTGGGGCATAGGCCAAATCGCACTGGCTGAATTCTTCTACAGTCATATTCGCATGCAGGGCCACAGATGGTGCCTTTATCCTGTGGACGGCGCCCTCTTTTCCCACTATCTGCATTCCTAAAAGCCGTCCTGTTTTTTTGTCCCCAACAATCTGGAGATGCATTGTTGTGGACCCCGGGTGCGCATGGGCACGGGAACGGCTCTTGATCACCGTCTCCACAGGTTCGAATCCGAATTCTTCAGCCTCGCGCATGCTCAGCCCTGTTCTGGCCACCTGCACGTCAAAGACCTTAAAGACTGCCGACCCCGCTATCCCAGGCAGCTCTGTCCTTTTCCCGGTTACATTGTCGGCCACGGCCCACCCTGCCCTATTGGCCCTTAGCGCTAAGGGAACCCACGTCTTTTGCCCCGTGACTACATGGTAGGCATCCGCGCAATCACCGGCAGCATAGATATCTTCATCATTTGTCGCGAGAGTTCTGTCTACAGCGATAGCATTGGAAGGTCCCAGGTTGAGACCTGCTTTGGCAGCGAGTTCGCTGCTGGGCTTAACGCCTATTGCTACCAGGACCATCTGGCCTTCAAGCACAAGATCCGGGCAGATAACCTTGAGGGTATCCCCCTCTGCCATTATTCGTTCGATTTTGTGTCCCATGTAAATTTTTACACCATGGCCTTCGATTTCCTCTTTGACCACAGATGCCAGTTCCTCGGCCATCCAGGGAAGAAAAACAGGTCGCGGTTTCACCATAGCCACATCAATATTCCTTGCACGCAAGGCCTCACACATCTCCAGGGCAATATATCCCATGCCAATGATTATCACCTTTTTAACATCCTGAGACCGGATAAAATCTTTTATCTTCCTGCCATCCTCAAGACTCTTGAGGGCCACAACACCGGGTAGATCAAATCCAGGAAGGTCAGGTATAATGGGGGAAGCGCCGGTTGCTATCAAAAGCTTGTCATAGGGAATCTTGAATTCCTCGCCCTGTTGGTTCTTCCCGGTGACTGTTTTTGAGGCACGGTCAATATGCTCCACCTCATGCCCGGTCCTCAGATCAATACCCTGCCTTTCCCTGAAGACCCTGGCGTGACGGACCACAAGGTCGTCCACTTCCCGGTCAGGTTCAGCAATATTATAAGGCATGCCGCAGGCGCTATAAGAAACATCCGAAGTCTTTTCCAATACCGTGACTTGCAAATCGGGAAGGTTTCTCTTGGCGCGACTTGCAGCGCTCATCCCTGCTGCATCTCCACCAATAATCACAAATTTCATATTTCTTGCCCCTTTAGTCCTTTGATCATATTGAAAGCTACGAACAGGTACCTCAATTGAGTCAAACTCAATTGAGGTGGTACTTGGTATCAGGTACTGGGTACTGGTTTAGAGGAACATTTTTCATTTTTTATATCTCCATCAGGGAAGAAATATAAGAAAGACGTGAAACACCTTAAAACCAATACCAGATAACCAATACCCAATACCACCTAATTGAGCATCACTCAATTAGGGTGATACCTCACTGGAATTCAATTCTTACTTTTTTTGTCAAGAAAAGGCAACAGTTTTACTTGCCCCACAATGTCTTTTTGGATATGTAGTATGGAGTAGTGTCCATCCAGAAATGAGATAGTTTTCGCAAGGTCAAGGAAGATGTCCCGCTGTCAGCGGGATTAACCACAGGAATACATTGAAGTATTTCGAGGATTAAAATCCGAATCTGACGCAGAGATTGCGGAAAATAGCCATTTA